>JAGGVJ010000040.1 GCA_021158055.1 Candidatus Iainarchaeum sp.
ATAATCTACTCAAATTAATAATCTACTCAAATTAATAATCTACTCAAATTAATAATCTACTCAAATTAATAATCTACTCAAACAAACAAAAAATGGCGCCGAGGGAGAGATTCGAACTCCCGTGTCCCAAGGGACACTGGCTTTCTAACGGCCAGAAAGACCGGCTCAAGGCTTACGCCCCTATATCATAGAGTCAGCGCAATACCGGGCTATGCGACCTCGGCACATCAATTGCTATTGCATATCTAATATGTACACTGCGGGTGTCAACTACCACCCATTAAAATAGATGGCTTGCAGTTCCAGTTTTCGTTAAAGGGTTGGCTCCCAGTAAGACGCCCACGCGGGAACGGACTACAATCGGCTGGTTGACAGTGAGATGGTAAACCCACTCCATAGTGTTGAAAACAGCCTACTCAGAGCAGAAAGGCATATACCCAGTGTATCCTTAGTCAATTGCTTGACTCATGCCACTAAGAGCATAGTATATACGAAAAAAGAACATTAAAAACATTCTGAGTCAGGATTCAAAAACTAAAGGTTTCTAAATTTTCATCCAACCATTAAAATAGCTGGTCTTCTTGACTCACGACAGATAAATAATTTAGTTTACCCAAAAAGCTTTAGTCAGTTTAGCCAATTGTTATCTCTTTTCTTTCAATTTTTTCTTTCAGCAAAAGGATTGCAAGCGATGAACCCATCGCAGGGATTTTGTTTTCCAAGGCCATGTTCACTGCTTTTTCGAAATCAACGAGTTCTACTTTTATGTCCTCAAATCCTCTTTTCCCTTTGTCAAGGTCTTGTTTTGATTTTGTTATATTGCCGGCGAAAAACATGTGAATCTGCCTGTTCAGCTGACCGTATGTTTCATAAAATTAACCCAGTTTGACTAATGAATTGCATTTGAATCCGCTTTCTTCCTCAAATTCCCTTCTGGCCCCGTCTTCAATGCTTTCATTGTCATGAATTCCCCCGGAAGGAAACTCGATGACTTCACTGTCAACCATGTACCTGTATTGCCTGATCATAACCAGTTTTTTGCTGCCAGTCAATCCAAGAACCATTGCCAAATCCCCGCTGTCCCAGTAAATCCATTCCTTGGTTTCTTTTGTGGGAAGTTCAACTATGTCTTTTCTGACTTTAAAGAATTTTGTGTCAAGGATTAATTTTGATTCCCTGCATTTCCACTTTTCCATAATACCATAAAGAAATATTTGTTATTAAAAGTTATCAAGTTAAAAGTCATCAAATTGAAAATTACCAACGGCATTCGTTTATCTGTTTATAAATAGTTTTTTTGAAGGCAATAACGCACTGCTTACGCTTGATCCTAAAATGAAAAAAAGAATGCAATCTAAAAGACCTGATTCAAACGTACTTCAACGGAATTATTTGAGCACTATCTCAACGTGAACTTTGTCAGGAATCGTTATTCTCATGACTTGCCTGAGCGTCCGCTCATCTGCTTCGATATCAACAAGCCTTTTGTGTATGCGCATTTCCCAGCACTCAAAAGTTCCTGTCCCGTTGCCGCAAGGGCTTTTCCTTACAGGTATCTTTAGTTTTTTCACCGGCAAAGGCACCGGTCCAGAGTACTCTACCCCGGTCCTTTTTGAAATCTCTTTTATTTCCTCACACACTTTGTCCAATACTTTGGCGTCCGGCCCAATTAGTTTAATTCTTGCTTTCTGCATTTCCAATCCCACTCAAAAAAATAAACGATAAACTTAACTTAAAAAAAAATGAGGGAGTATTGCTCCCCGTTGAGTCATTATTTCTTGTTTGAAGATTTCTTGCTTGAAGATTTCTTGCTTGAAGAAACAACATCCAAAACAATTCCCGCTGCAACGGTTTGACCCATGTCTCTGATTGCAAACCTTCCAAGCGGTGGGAATTCACTGAACTTTTCAATAACAACAGGCCTTGTCGGTTTGATCTTGACAACTGCTGCATCCCCGTTTTTAATAAAGGACGGGTTTTCTTCAGTAACTGCACCTGTTTTCGGATCCATTTTTTTCGTAATCTCTGTGATTGTGCACGCAACCTGCGCAGTATGCAGATGGAATACTGGCGTGTATCCGACTGTGACTGCTGTCGGGTGGCTCATCACAATTATTTGCGCAGTGAACTCAGTAACAACTGTTGGCGGGTTGTCCACGTGTCCGAGAACATCTCCCCTTCCAATGTCTTTTTTTGAGATTCCTCTCAAGTTGAAACCAATGTTGTCACCCGGAGCCGCTTGCTTGAGTTCCTGGTGGTGCTGTTCAATTGACTTGACTTCTCCAATCAGTCCTTCACCTGTTCTTCCAGGCAGGATAACCACTTTTTCGTTTGGCCGGAGAATTCCTGTCTCAACTCTCCCTACACCAACAGTTCCTGCTCCCGTAATGGAATAAACTCCCTGTATTGAGAGCCTGAGCGGCAGGTCAACCGGTCTTTCCGGCAGTGGAAGCTTGTCAAGCGATTCTTCGAGAGTCGGTCCTTTGTACCAAGACATGTTGTCTGATTTTTTTATGACATTGTCTCCGCCGTAAGCAGAAATCGGCACGTATTTTACATTATCCGGCTTGAACCCTATTCCGCTCACGAGTTTGACTACATCGTCTTTTACTTCGTTGAATTTTGATTCCTCGAACTTGACAACATCCATTTTGTTGATTGCAACTATGAGGTTGTTGATTCCAAGCACTTTGCTGAGCCATGCGTGCTCTTTGGTCTGTGCCATTACCCCGTCATTTGCTGCAACAACAAGAACTGCGGCGTCTGCCTGAGACGTTCCGGTAATCATGTTTTTGACAAAGTCCCTGTGTCCGGGCGCGTCAATGATTGTGAAGTAGTACTTGTCAGTGTTGAATTCACGGTAGTTTACGTCAATTGTAACTCCTCTTTCCCTTTCTTCCTTGAGCGTGTCCATAACGAAAGCAAGGTCAAAAGTTCCTTTTCCAAGCTTGTCTGCTTCGTCTTTGAGTTTTCTTCTGACTTGTTCCGGAATATTCCCGGAGTCAACCAGAATCCTTCCGACTGCGGTTGATTTGCCGTGGTCCACGTGTCCGATAAACACGAGGTTCATGTGTGGTTTTTCAGCTGCCATTTTATTTCTCCTCCTGTATTCAAACAATTTATAGGTTTAATTTTTTAGTTCTATAAAAATAACTTCTCGCTTTTTAGTTATCAGTTAAAAATCAAAAATCGGTGTTATCTGCCCTGAACTGTTTGCTGATTTTTGTGTTTATCTGTCAAAACACATATTTACATAGTTGTAATTTCACTTGCAACTTTTCACCAGTTGCCATTATAATTATCTTTAACCGGTTTTATAAACATTGTTGTTTTCACGCCACTAAATGGGTATTTTGCATTGAATTGCGTATTGATTGAATTTTCCTGAAAACAAAAATCAACAGCCACATGCACTGCAAAACAACACTGCACTGCTTTACTCCGCGTCGTCGTCAACAATACTCTCTGCCTGTGGCGGATTCGGGTCAAGCCCTTTTCTTTCGCGTATTTGCTTTACAACAGGGAGGTAAAGGTCACGCGGCAACGGGGTGTATCCGAAATACTCGATGCTCCAGTTCACTCTTCCTTCTGTTGCACCGCGAATGTCCCCTGCAAACCCGAACATTTCTGCCACCGGCACTTTTCCGATAAGCGAAATGCTGTCTCCGTCTTGTTCCATGTTGTCAATGAATCCTCGTCTTCCCTGGATTTCTTTTGTGGCAGCCCCCATGAACTCCTGTGGCACTGTAATCTGGATTTTTTGCTTTGGCTCGAGAATAATCGGTTTTCCGGTTAGTATGCCTGCGTGTATCGGCCTCCATATTGCGGGTATGACTTGCGCCGGACCCCTGTGGATTGCGTCCTCGTGAAGTACTGCGTCCACAAGAACAACTTTTACACCCTGCACTTTTTCTTTCGCAATCGGTCCTGCGTTTACTGCCTGTTCAAAACCCTGTATTATGAGTTCTTTTGTTTCATTGAGGTACTGAACCCCTTTTGAAGCGTTCACCATGATATTGTTGTTTGAAACAGCCCAAAGCTTTTTTGCTTCATTTCTTGGCATCCCTGCCTTGACAAAAGGTTCAACGTGAGTGGTTCCCCTTATTTTCCCTTCGGGAATTTCCCCTTCAATCAACAATTCCATCACTTCTTCGGTAATGGGTTCGACGTAAAAATAAAATTTGTTGTGCCTGTTCGGGGATTTTCCCTCGATTTCTTTGCTTTTTGCAGTCACTGATTCACGGTATACTACAATCGGCGGCGAGGTGGTAATTTCAAGCCCATGGTCACGTTGTATGATGTGTTCTATTCTTTCAAGGTGAAGTTCACCCATTCCCGCAACAAGGTGCTCGCCTGTTTCCTGATCAAGCTCTACTTTTATTGTGGTGTCCTGTTTTTGTATTCCGCGCAAAACTTCAATGAGTTTCGGAAGGTCTTTTGTGTTTTTTGCTTCAATTGCTTTCGTGATAACCGGTTCTGAAAAGTGCTTCATTTCTTCAAACGGTTTAATTTCAACTTCGCAAATTGTTTCACCTGCAGTTGCTGCCCTTAACCCGACTAAAGCAACAATGTTTCCTGCCGGCACATCTTCCACATTTATCCTGTCAGGACCCATATATACTGCGACCTGCTGTATTTTTGCGTCAACATTGCCTGTTATGAGTTTTACTTCAAGGCCTTTGCCGATCTTTCCGCTGAAAATCCTCCCTGTTGCAATTTCCCCTGCGTGCGGGTCAATGATAACTTTTGTAATCATCATGACCATTTTTCCGTTCGGGTCGCATGAAATCATGCTTTTTCCCATTTCTGATTCAAGGTCTCCTTTCCAGATTTTCGGAATCCTGTATTTTTGTGCTTCAATGGGATTCGGGAATTTGTCAAGAGCCATCTCTAATACGACCCTGTAAAGCGGGATTTTCTTGGCAAGCTCGTCTTGCTTTTCTTGTTTGCACCCGTCATAAATGTCTTTGAATGACATTCCTGTTTTTTTCATCATGGGAAGAGATATTGCCCAGTTGTTATATGCGCTTCCGAAAGCGACTGTCCCGTCTTCAACCCTTACCTGCCATTCTTTTTTGAACTCGTCCGGTGCCATTGCATCTATGAGGCTGTTTACTTTTGCAATGATTTTTACAAACTGTTCCTGCATTTTTTCAGGGGTAACCTGCAACTCGTTTATGAGCCTGTCCACTTTGTTGATGAAAAGAACCGGTTTTACTCTTTCGCGAAGTGCCTGTCTTAGAACTGTTTCGGTTTGAGGCATTATCCCTTCAACCGCGCATACTACAACAAGCGCGCCGTCCACTGCCCTCATTGATCTTGTAACATCCCCTCCAAAGTCAACGTGCCCGGGGGTGTCAATTAAGTTGATGAGGTATTGGTCTTCTTTGTTTTCTTCCCTTCCGTAGACCATGGAAATGTTTGCTGCATTGATGGTAATTCCACGCTCTTGTTCTTCCTGATCGAAATCAAGGAACAGTTGTTTTCCTGCAAGTTCAGTGGAAATCATTCCGACTCCCGCAATCAAGTTATCTGAAAGGGTGGTCTTCCCGTGGTCGATGTGCGCCACTATTCCCATGTTTCTGATCTTTTCCTGATTGTTCATCAGCTCCTTTACTTTTTCAACCATCTGCTCGCGTCTTCCCATCCAATACACCTGTTTTTCCAGTTATTTTCGCGTTTTTTCAAATTCCTTCAAACTTTTCAATCTCAAAACTGCCTTTTCAAAAAATGTTTTCATGCGGTTGTCCTGCTGTTTTCAGGCAGTTATCTTGCGGACCTTGCCATTCTTTCAAGAGCATTTTTTCTTGAAATCGAAAATGATTGCGGGTCGTTTTTGGAAACCCTTATTATTTCGTTTGCCAATGCTTCCGAGGCGGTTGTCTTGCTTTTGAATGATTCTGAAAATCCTGCCAAAGCAATGTTTTTTATTGCCTCGTCAACTCTTCGGAGCGGCGCAACATCAACGCTTTGCTGCCGGCTTATCCCTCCGAATCTTACCACAGTTATGTCTTCCCTCGGTCCTGCGTTTTCGATTGCGTCAACGTAAACCTGTATCGGGTTGATTTTTGTTTTTGCGTAAATCATGTCAAAGGCACTTTCCACAATAAGTATTGCTTTGAGTTTTTTGCCTGTGTTGTTTCTTCCGCGGATATATTTTCCTTTCAGTTTCCTTTTTCCCTGTCCGCTTCTCATGACTTTGTTGACAAGCCTTTCGACAATGTTGAGTTTTGCTTTCCGAAATTGCTTGTCGCCTGTGTACCTGCCGTGAGTGTGCGGGATAACAACGCTGTCAAGACCGACGTAATTTTGAAGGCTTACATCGTGAACATGCACTTCTGAAAAATCGTATTTGTGAAAGAGCCTTGAAGTAAATGCAAATTCAGCTGTTTTTTCGCTCGGTTGCACGTCGTCATGTGACTCAACTGGTTTTTTTGAAGGTTCTTTTGAAACCTCTGACTTGTCTTTGGTTTCGCCTGCTTTTTTTTCCGCGGCTTTACTGGCATCGGGCTTGTTTTTACCAGCTTCTTTCGCTGGTGCTTTGCCGGCGGATTGTTTTACTGTTGATTCGCTGGCTTTTGTCTTGGCTTCCAATTCCTGTTTCACTTCCGGCTTCTCCTTTACTTCCGGCTTTGAATCTTCCGCCATGCTTTCCCCGGCTTCCGGCTTCTCCTTTACTTCCGGCTTTGGCTTTTCTTCTTTTGTTTCTTTTGTTTTTTTCTCAGCCTTGTCTTCTTTTAACTGTTCAGCCATAATTTCACCTTCTTGCCTTCTGCTTCTTACCCTTGAGCACTGCGTCCAAAGACACGTCGTTTACTTTACAGACACTCCATTTGACTGTCGGGATGTCTCCTTTCGGACCCCCTTGTGCGCCACCGATTCCTTCGAGCGTGACTTCGTCGTGTTCGTCAATCTGCTGGATTGCCTTGTCTTTCGGCGCAAAAGCAGTTACTTGAATTCCATTTTTTATAAGCTGCACCCTGACGCACTTTCGAAGAGCGGAGTTCGGTTGTTTTGCTTCAACAACTGTTTTTTCAATAACTATTCCCCGCGCTTGCGGTGCTCCACGGAATGGATCTTTCTTTTCCTTAATCCTCAACGCCCTGTTTTTATATTTCGGGGACTTCCATTTCCATTTTTTCCTGTTCAGTTTAAGTTTTTTTGCTGCAAACTCACCCGGCATTATTATTCACCTGTTAAATTTTTTATTCAACCACTGTTGTTTTTTAATATTTATTTTTTTAATGTTTTTTTGATTTTATTATTTCATTGCATTATCCAATTATCATGACTTGGTGCTCTCATTTGTTGCAACCTTATATCGCTTATATTGTGGTGTCTTAAAAGCAGTTCTTTTGCTTTTTTTATCCTGCTCCCGTTTTTTCCAATTGCTTGCGCCCTTTCTGTTGATTTAAGGAACACATTGGCTACTTTTTCACCGCTTGATTCTTTTACGCTGATTTTAGCCAATTCAGCCGGAGCCAAAAGGTTTTTTATCATTTCCTCTGCGTTTGGCGAGTATTCAAAAATCAAAACGTTTGGGTTGTTTAATTTTTCCCTGACTCTTCTTATCTTAACGCCACCCTTCCCTATTACATTGCCTGCTTCGCCTTTGTTTACCACAAAAACAAGCGCGTCGTCAAACCTAACACAGTCCTTTGGAAAAATACCTGTTATGTCCCTGAAAAGAGAAATCAGCTTGATTGAATCATTTTCAAGCTTCAATATTTTCACCTAAAAGATCAAGGACCTGTGAATTTCCTTCACTTATGACGTTCAAAACAGCTACAGAAAACGGTTTCCCGCAAGCAGAACCTAATTCAACACCTGTGCCGTTAAAAACGTAAACAGAAATGTCACTTAATTTAGAATAATGCTCGATTCTTTCTTTTATATCTTTCGGGCAGTTTGAGGCAACTATGACCATTTTCAAAGACCCTGTTTTTATTTCCTGCACTGTTTTTTTTGAACCGAAAACAACTTTTCCGGTGTCAACTGCTCTTCTGATGGCTTTTTTTTCATCAATGACTTTTGTTTCAGCCATGTTAATCACTCCAAAATACTTTTTATGCTGTTGATTTCATTTATCAACTTTTCATAACCAAATCAATTGTTCCTGTCCCAACTTTCACCGGCTGTCCGACAATAATATTTTCAGTTACTCCCGCAAGCTTTTCAACTTCGCCGTTAATGGCTGCGTCAAGCAGGTGTTTTATTGTGACTTCGTATGCAGCTCTTGCAAACACTGATTCTTTTTGCCCTGAAACTCCGGTCCGCCCGATTGCACGGACTTCCCCTGTCCGCGTCATCACATCAGCCAAAAGCATCAGGTGCCTGACATTTACCCTGGCACTGCCCATTGCCGCAAGTATCTCGGAAATTATCGTGCTTCTTGCCGCTTCAATCCCGAAAACTTCCTGCACTTCTTTTATGCTGTTGCTTGTTGTTCTTGTGCTGTCGACTTCTTCAACAACCAGCACGTCAACGAGATTTGAACCCCTTGTTTTTATGATATACTCGTCTCCTTCTTTTACTGCCATTGCCTTGTGAATCTCCTGAACTCCGCCTATCGGCATATTTTCAAGTTTTTTCGTGAGCCTTCTGGCATTTTTGAGGGTTTTCGCAGTTGGCACCAGTTTTATGAAGTTGTCTTCAAGAGTTGTTTTTGATCTGGTTGCTTTTTTGAGTTTTTTGACCACGTCTTCAACGGTCATATCGTGGTGTGCGAGTTTTTTCTCGTTAAGCCTTATGCCGATGAATCTTTGTATAAAATCTTCTTCAATTTTTGCAACGTCTGCAAGTTTTGTTTCCTCAAGTTTTTTAGCAAGCTTTGACGCTTTTTCTTTGTCGCACGCATACTCTTTTTTGAGGTAAATAAACATAATGGGTGTGCTTGGCACGCGTCTTGCGTCAACGATTTCTTCAAGCCTGTGAATTCCGCTTGAAACAGAAACTTCAGCTGAACCTGCAAAGTGAAAGGTTCGAAGTGTCAACTGAGTTCCGGGTTCTCCAAGAGACTGCGCCGTAACAACACCAACTGCTTCTCCTGCCTGTACTTTTGATTCTTCAAGCTGTTTGCTGACAAGTTCAAGGAGTTTTTTTGAATCACTGACGTTCAAACCAAGTTCTTCGGTTACGTCTTTTGCATCATCAATCCATTTTTGAGTGACATTTATTTTCTTAAAAGGCTTTGTTCTCTTTAACAGCTTTTTTACTTTTTTTACCGGCTCTGCTTCTTTTTCCGGTTTGGCTTCCTTTTCTGAATCCGCTTTCTTGGACTCTTTTACAGCTGTTTTCTTTTTTTCAGTCTTTTTGGCTTTGGCTGATTTCTTTTCCGCTTTTTTGCCAGAGGATTCAGGCAGATCTTTTTCTTCAACCGCAACAGCAACTTTGTTTTCAACCACGGCATCAACCTTGCTTTCAACCACGGCATCAACCTTGCTTTCAACTACAGCATCAACTTTGTCCTTGTTTTCTTTATCTGAAACTTTGTCACTCATTTTTTCACCTGCTGTTCATAAAGGTTTTTCGCGTCAAACAAGTTCATTGGGAAAATCCCGTCTTCTCCGTAAACCATTTGCACGAGGTCTCCTGACGCCGACCTTACAGTGCCGTCATCTTTTACCAGGACATCCTGAAGGGCGTTTGAAAGTCTCCTGTAAAGGTAACCTGATTCCTGCGTCGAAACCGACTTATCGACTTCTCCTTGCCTCGCACCCATTGCCTGAAAAAAGAATTCCTGCGTGGTGAGACCTTGCTTGAAACCGTTTTCGATAAATCCTCCGGCTCTTGAAGAAACATCCCCTACTTCAAAAATTGGAAGAACTCTCCCAATGTAACCCCTTTTTGGCCTTCCTTCGTTGACGGTTGCTTGTCCCCAGATTGCCGCGTTGTTTGTAAGGTTGGTTATGTTTGCCCTGGCTCCGGATCCGGCCATAATGGCAGAACCGGTGATTGCCTTGTGAACTGAATCCGCTGATTCTGACTTGAAAGTGAAAAGCGAATCACCCACAAAACCCTCTACTTTTTTCTTGAGAAGTCCTGTGACATTCAGAATCCTCATATCAAAACTTTCCTCTTCAGTCATTCCAGGAATCGACTCCATTGTGCCTGACTTGTAATCGGCAACAATCTGGTTGATCTCATCTTCTGAATCCTGAGTCATTTGTTTTACTTCTTCCTTTATGCGGTCTGACAAGTCATAATCACTTGAAGAAACTGTGAGTCCTTCGCGGAAAAGAACAGTGTTTGAAAGTTTCATGAACCGGTCAAGGAAATCCCTTGCTTCTTTTGCACCGATGTATTTGAAAATCGAGTCCAGAAGAACCCCTTTTCTTTCACCGACCGCATACTCGTCAATTGCCCCGCTTACAAGCAAACTGTCCTTGATTGAAACAAAAGCATCGTTTTTGCAGTTTTCTTTCTTGCACTCTTCACATTTTTCGCAGAAACCGTTTTTGAATTCAATGTTTATGCCCGGCGGAAGAATCTGACTGAAAATAAGTTTTCCCGAGTATTTCTCTCCCCTGTCCGGTTTCGGAAGGGATTTCACCCCTATCAGGAAAGAATAATGCATTGCTTCTTCCTTAGTGTATTCCTTGACAGCCCTGGTCAAAAGAAATCCCCCTGCAACAGGATCCTCATCAGCTGCGATGATCGGCCTTCCGTACCTTGGGGAAATTATCTGGTTTTCAACCAAAAGAAGTTCTCTTGCCTCAACCTGCGCTTCAACGGTCTGCGGAACGTGAAGGTTCATTTCATCCCCGTCAAAATCCGCGTTGTATGCCGGGCAGACAAGCGTGTTGAAACTGAACGTCTTGTTCGGCGTGACTTTTGCCTCGTGGGCCATCATAGAAACCCTGTGAAGAGAGGGCTGCCTGTTGAAAAGCACAATGTCTCCTTCAACAAGCTGTCTTTCAACAACGTATCCCTCTTCAAGCTCTTCCGCAATGGCTTCGCGGGTAAGTTCAGTGACTTTCTTTTTCAGTTTGTCCGGCCTTATGACATAGTTTGCCTTTGGGTATTCTTCGTTTAACACGATCTCACGAAGCACGTCAATGTTGTGTTCTGTAACACCCACCGGAACAGTCAATTCTTCTGCAACCCTTTCAGGGATTCCGACCTGATTGATTCCCAAAAAACAGTCCGGCGAAACAACTGTCCGTCCCGCAAAGTTAACTCTTTTTCCGGTAAGGTTGTACCTGAACCTTCCTTCTTTTCCTTTAAGCCTCTGGGCAACGGTTTTCAGCGCCCGGCCTGATCGGTGTCTTGCAGGAGGTATTCCCGAACTTTCGTTGTCAAAATAAGTTGTTATGTGGTACTGCAGCAGGTCCCACAAGTCCTCGATAATCAGCTGCGGTGCCCCCGCATCAATGTTTTCAACAAGCCTTTGGTTTATTCTCAAAACGTCAACCATTTTGTGAGTGAGGTCGTCTTCTGAACGAACACCGCTTTCAAGGGTTATTGACGGCCTTACAGTGACCGGCGGAACCAAAAGCGCAGTTAATATCATCCACTCAGGTCTTGCAAACACAGGGTTCCACCCAAGAATCGAAAGATCATCGTCGCTTATGCGCTCGAGCCTTTCGCGTATTTCTGCCGGGTAAATTCTTCTTTTTCCCTCAAAAAAAGTGTGCGGCTTGTCAAATTTTATGTCTTCCTGCTCTGCATTGCAGTGTGGGCACTTGCTTACTTTTTTGACTTTCGCAAGAACCCTATCAGAAATATCTCTTTCGTCTTCAAGAAGCTCTTTGTAACTCGCGATTTTTTCGTCAGGAAGAAGTATTTTTGAGCAGCCGCTGCAGGTTGCCTTTAGTATGACATAAATCTTTTTCGCGTACCCGACGTGAATAACCGGCCTCACAAGCTCAATGTGGCCGCTGTGCCCGGGACACGTTTTCATTCTTCCGCCGCATGTCTTGCAGTGAAGACCCGGGTCAATTATCCCAAGCCTTGTGTCCATGAGCCCCCCTTCAATAGGGTAGCCGTCCTCGTCGTAAGTATCGGGTGTTATGATTTTAACAGCTGATAATTTTCTGACCATTTCAGAACTCATCAATCCGAAGTTAACTGATTTTATTTTTTTTCTCACTGCCATAGTAATCACGCCTTGTCCACAAGGTCAAGCCTTGAAAGAATTCCCATTGACTTCATTTCATCAAGCAACAGCTTGAATGCATAGCTCATTTCAACAAGGTGAACGTCTGAGCCACCGCACATCGGGCACACGTTTTTGCGCCTGATTGTGTCGTTAACCGCTATTATCCCGCATTTTTCACACACAAGTTCTGTTGTCTTATCAGATTCTTCAACAATCCTCTCCTGCAAAAGCATCGCTGCCCCGTGTCCGACAAGACAGTCTTTTTCCATTTCCCCAAACCGGATTCCTCCTTCGCGGATTTTTCCTTCGGTCGGCTGCCTTGTAAGAAGCTGGACCGGTCCTCTTGAACGAACCTGAAGCTTTTGTGAAACAAAGTGATGAAGCCTCCGGTAATAAACGACGCCGATAAAGATTTCCGCTTCAATCACTTTTCCGGTAATCCCGTCATACATTCTTTCCTTTCCGTCGCTTCTAAACCCGAGTTCATGAAGCTCTTGCCTGAGCGCGTCTTCCGTCTCCCCTTCAAACGGCGTGCCGTCAACAAACCTCCCGTTGAGAGCACCAACTTTTCCGCCGAGAGTTTCTATCAGATGCGCCACAGTCATACGGGAAGGTATCCCGTGCGGGTTAAGTAAAAGGTCAGGAATTATGCCGCTTGTGGTGAAAGGCATGTCTTCCTGCGGGATTATTGCACCGACCACTCCTTTTTGACCGTGTATCGAAGCAAACTTGTCTCCGACTTCAGGTGTTTTTTCACTCCTGACTTTTATTTTAACAAGCCTGTTTCCTGTTTCAGATTCAGTCAATATGATGTTATTGACATAACCGCCTTCACCTATTTTCACAGAATCCGAGTTTTCCCTTCTTTTTTCCTCAACTACCCCGAATTCGGAAATTTCTTCAAGGAACCTTGGAGGCGATGTTTTTGCCGCAATGAGATCTCCGCCTTCAACTTTTGTTTCCGGGAGGATTATCCCGTCTTCGCCAAGGTTTTTGTAGGCTTCTTCTCCCCTGAACCCGCTTATGTCTTCGCCGGGAATTTCAAACCTGTCTTTCTGGCCTCCCGGGTACCTGAGCTCTTCAGTCTGGTAAGTCCTGTAAAAAGTGGTTCTTCCAAGCCCCCTGTCAACCGCTGCCTTGTTTAAAACTACCGCGTCTTTTATGTTGTAGCCATAATACGTTGCAATTGCAACAACAAAATTTGTTCCGACAGGTCTTTTTGACTGATTTACTTTCTTCATGACCTGGGTCTGGACCATTGAATCTTCAGGGTAGTGCAGGATGTAACTTCGGGTATCGTTTCTAAGCAGATAGTTTGGCGCGTAAAGCGAAACTGCCTGCTTGCCCATTTTTACTCCGAATGTGTCCCTGTTTGCCATGTTGTGCTGCGCGTAAGGGATCATTGTTGCGGTGATTCCAAAAATTGAAAGCGGAGTCACTTCAAGGTGAGTGTGTTTTTCAGTGAGGTATTCTTCTTTGACCGCAATCAAGGCGTTTTCCTCTTCTTCGGCGTCAAGGTATTCTATTTTTCCAAGCGCAATCAGTTCGTCCCATAAAAGTTCCTTTTTTTCAATTTTTTCAAGGTCTTCCTCGGTTATAAGCGACCTGCCCTCCTCAACAATGATTACCGGACGCATTAATCTTCCTTCGTCAGTGTTTATGTACACTTCAAAACTGTCTTGCGATATTGCAATCGACACGTGGCTTGATATCTTTCCGTTTCTTCGGTCTTTTCTTAGTTCACGGACCAGATCCGCTGAATCGTCGTGGAAACCCACAAGCTTGCCGTTTACATAAATGCTTGCTTCTTTCATTCTTCCTCACCCTGCCGCAAGTCAAATTTTACATTTTTTTCCATTAGAATTTTTTCCACATTTTCTGAATTTTCCTCTGTAGAAATTTCCACAGTCAGACCAAGGCTTTTTACAAGACCGCAGTTCGGCCCTTCAGGCGTCTCCACGCAGCAGATTCTTCCCCAGTAAGTTGCGTGAAGGTCTCTTGCCTCGTAGTTGGGGCGGTTTTTTGAAAGCGGTGATGTAACACGCCTTAAATGTGATATTGTCGCAAAATTGTTTGAGCGCTCAAGAATTTGCGAAACCCCGTTTCGCTTGTTTGTCCACTGCCCTGTGCTCATTGCAATCCTGATTCGCTCTGTCAGCGCGTCGGGACGCACAAGGGTTTTTATGTTCTTGAGTTGTCTGCTTCTTGCAGACGCTCTTTCAACCTGAAACTTGACGTCTTTTTTGAACGTGTTGAAAGCTGTTCTGAAAAGGTCATCCATGAGTTCCCCTGCCATCTTAAGCCTCTTATTTGCATAGTGGTCCTTGTCATCTTCTTTTCTTTTGCCGCAGTCAAGGTCTATTGCTTTTTCTATCATGCGGACAATGAAAAACGCTTTTTTTATCCTGTCTGATTTTTCACCGCCGATGTGGGGGAGCAAGTACTTGTCAATTAAATCCTGTGCCCTTTGCATCCTGTAATCCTGCGGCTGCCCCGGTGCCGCCCATTTTCCGATGTGGTCGATTGCCTCATCAACTGTCTGGGGGATAACCCCCTCAAGATTCAAGAGCACGTCGTTGACGTAAACTTTGTCGTTTTTGAACGCGTTGAGAATATCCTGGTCGGATTCTATTCCAAGCGCTCTTATGAGTACAAACGGATTGAGGTTTTTGGGGCTGAGCGGGAAAGAAATCCTGAATGTTCCTGTTTTCCTTTTTTCAATGTAAATTTTTGTGCGGTAACCCTGCCTGACAGAAATCGCTTTTGCAGTGATTACTCCGCTTGCCTGCCTGTCGACCATTACCCTGTTCGGGGCGAGTTCTTCCTGCATGACAAGAACTTTTTCGTTTCCGTTGATAATAAAATATCCGCCTGAATCGTCCGGGTCTTCTTTTGCATCTATGATTTCTTCGCGTGTTTTTCCGTGGAGGTGGCACAAATTTGATTTGATCATGACCGGGAGTTCTCCGATGTATACTTTTACCGGTTCAATTTCTTCTCCTTCCTGAACAGGGGTCATTTCAAGAAATACGGGTGCGGTATATGACCTGCTCCTTATCCTTGCCTCCATGGGAGTTATGTCTCTTTTTGAACCGTCTGCTTCAAAAGTCCTTGGTTTTTCCAGGCTGATCCTGCCCATTTTAACCACGTAGTTGTCAATGTTCGGTTCAATCAGGTTTGACTCGTCAACAACTCTTTGCAGTTTTTTGCTGATGAACTGGTTGTATGAATCCAGATGAAACTGGACAATTTCTCTTGCGTCAAAAAATGACTCAAGCAATGGTTTAGTGTTCATTAACCCCACCCTCTAGTGTAATTTATCTTATCTGGCAACTCGCCTATAATAAACAGACTCGCCGGCTGTAATGCTTTTGCGAGTTATCCTGAGAACCTGTCCTTCTTCAGTATCCAATGCCACAACTACCGGGTCATTGAGTTTTATCAACGGAAACTGTTCTTTTTTTATCCCGAATTCTTTCAAAAGAGATTCGACTTCTTCTTCACTTAAAATTTCGTGTTTCGGTACTAAAACATGGTTTAAAAGGTCTTCTGCAGTTTCCACGGAATTTCCTCCAAAAAAAGACTAACATTGCAAATGCATGTCACAAAACTGCGCACTGTATACTCCGGCACGCGTTTTTAAAAAAATGGTTCAACAAATTAAGAACGTACTAACAATACATTTATTATAATATTTATTCATTTCGGTAAATGACTAAACCATCTCTACAAACACTCGGATAATACACCGGAAAACTTTTTTGAACAAGTTTACAGTTTTTAGCCTGCATTTTCACATCTGTCTGCCTTTATGCTGTATTGCAACTCTTTCTGGTTGCCTTGTAATTCTTTTAGTTTGTCTTGTAATTCTTTTAGTTTGTCTTGTAATTCTTTTAGTTTGTCTTGTAATTCTTTTGGATTGCCTTGAACAAATTGCCATTTCGGAACTTTGCTAAAATACTGGCGCCCCGGTCGGGATTTGAACCCGAGTCACAAGCTTACTGCCTGTAATTGAGCCGACAGGCGTATGCAACCAAAATGGTTTTTGCATCCTGGGCCACTAGACTACCGGGGCATTTAAAACAACAAAATTTCAATATCAAAAAACCTTAAAAAACTAATTGCAAGCTCAAATTAAAAGTTGAACATTCCAGTTATCCTAAAATTAATTTGTTCAAATCTAATTCGTTCAAATCAAATGTTATTAAATTGTTAAAAAAATTTAATTACATTTACTACCCTTAATTCAATGTCGTTAAATTTATTTAAACCTATTCTTGAAAAATTCACCCGCAAGTTAATTCGAGCTCTTTACCCGCAAGTTAGTTTGATTAACTTAATTACTCTTGTTTAGATGATGTTTGAATAATCACTTTCTTTTGTTTAAAAATTCTTTTATGTCAACAACAACTTTTTTTACCCTTAAAACCATATCAAGCACGTTTTTTTTGTTTTTTTCAAAGTCCCTGCAAAGCTTTTCTTTCTCTTCTTTTGGAAAAGCTGTTTTTTTGCCTGAAAGCACTTGCGCGTTTATGATGACTTTTGCCTGGGCAAAATTAAAGCAAAACTCGTCAAGATTTATTTTTTGAGTGTCGCAGTCAAAGTTGAGTTCAAAAAGATACTTGTTTATTTCAAGTGAAACGTGCGAACCCATCTCTTCATGATAACCTTCAACAATCTCCGTTGCACTTGCAAGAAGTTCTTTCAACTCATTTCCTGCGTTGTGGCCAAAGCCAAACTCTTCAAAAACTGCTTTTTCAACCTTTTCACTTATGTTCAGTTTATCGCTCATGAAACCCTTCTCCCAAAACACAGTTTATCAAAACAAAACATTGCATATCAAAAAACATGGTAGCCCCGGAGAGATTCGAACTCCCGCCACCAGCTCCAAAGGCTGGCATACTTTTGTGGGTCAATGCAGATGCATTTGGCTGGCCACTATACTACGGGGCTTTAAAAATTGTGTCCTTATATCTGAAATCTCTTATATATTATACAATTAAAGTAATTAATAACATATCTATTACAACAACCCAAATTAACCAAACCAACCACCCCCAAACCAGGCCAACGCAAAATCAACACACTTAAAATATCTCAAATGAATATATCTAACATGGTCAATCAACCCGAAGTCAACCTGCCTGAAAAAGAGCAGCTTAAAGAACTTGTGAAAAAATACGGTTCGCCTCTTTTTGTTGTAAGCGAAGCAAAAATCATTTCCCAGTATTCAAAATTAAAGCGCGAGTTTTGCGCCCTTTACCCGAACACAAAAATCGCGTACGCTTACAAGGCAAATTACCTTCCTGCAATATGCGACCTGATAAACCGCGAAGGCGGCCTGGCCGAAGTCATCTGCGGGTTTGAATACCAGATAGCAAAAATAGTGGGGGTCAAGGGAAGCGACACTGTCATAAACGGACCATACAAACCAACAGAAGAACTGGAAGACGCCATAGAGTGCAACTGCATGATTAACGTTGACAATTTTGACGAGCTGAAACGAATCAACGAAATCGGCCTCAAAAAAAACAAGCAAGTCAACATCGGGATAAGAATCAACACAAAAATCTGGCACCTTCTCTGGAACCAGTTCGGGTTCAACATCGAATCAGGCGAAGCGTTTAAAGTCGCCGAAACCATTCAGGATGACTTTTCAAACCTGAACTTAACAGGAATACACATTCACATCGGCACAAGTTTAACAGACGCCGGACTATATGAAAAATCTGTTCTGGCAGTTATTTCCTTTATAAAAAAACTTGAAGGCGAACTGAAAATTGAAATAGAATACATTGATTTGGGCGGGGGGTTCTCTTCAAAGGGAACCTGCCCCGCAGACAAATCCCTTGAAGAATGGAGCGTTCCAAAAACAGAAGACTATGCAAAAAAAATATGCGGCCCGTTAAACAAATTTCCCGGGGATAAAAAACCGTTGTTGATACTTGAACCCGGGCAGTACATGGTTGACGAAGCAGTGGTCCTGATTTCATCAGTTGTCGCGGTAAAAAACATTTTCGGGATCAGGTCACTGTTCTTGGATGCGGGAATAAACATTTTGCCTTCTGCGCTTTACAGAAAACACCTGGTAAAACCGTTAACAGCAAGCCAAAGCAGCGAAGAGCAAGAAAAAGAAATCACTGACATTTACGGCCCTCTTTGCATGAGCATCGACCTGCTGGAAACAGGAGTGATGCTGCCAAAACTGCAGGCGGGGGACTTGCTGGTGATTCACAACGCCGGGGCTTACGAGATGTCAAGGTCGACCCAGTTCACAAGACCACGGCCGGCAGTCGTCAGTGTGGACAAAAACGGAAAAATACGGCTGGTTAAAAAACGAGAGACCATAAAAGAAATCCTTGCATTGGACAATCTGAAACCAAATGACCCGGGGAAAAATACTTTTTGTGATGAACAATGACAAGCCAGATCTGCGTCGGAGTCACCGGAATCAAAGTGACAACAAGCCCTCAAACCGGTTTCGGTGTGGCAAGAAGCCTCAAGGAATCCGGGCACGGTGTTGTTGGAATTTGCGAAACAGCTTTGACTTCCGCCATCTGCGCACCGTATTTTGACAGCGTTTACGCGCTTGATTCAATTTATTCAGAAGACATTGACGGTTTCATAAAAAAAATAACAAAAATACAAAAAGAAACAAACCTGAAAGTTTTTATTCCGTGTTCCGACAGCGAAATTTATTTTTTTGAAAAATACAAAAAAAGGCTGCTTGAAAACAACATCAAGACATTGCTCCCGTCACTTGAAAGCTTAAAAAAAACATCAAAACTGTTCCTGCACAAATTGTCAAAACACGGTTTAAACGTGCCGAAAACAATAATTGCGTCTTCAGAAGATGACTTGGAAAAAGTAACAAACGAACTTGATTTTCCGGTTGTCTGCAAGGGAATTTTAAAAGACAGCTATATCGCAAGAGACAAAATTGACCTTCTTATTTATTTCAGGAAAATCAATGACATGCTTCACGGGGGAAAAGGAAGAATCATTTTCCAGGAGCATATCAAAGGCGATTTTTACTGTTCAACAGGCGTTGCCAACCGCAACAGCGAGCTTGTCAGGTGCCTGAACATGAAAAAGCTCGGGATTGACATCAACGGTTCAACCTGGGCTGGAATGACTATCAAAAAAGACACTTTAACTAAAATATCGGAAAAAATGGTTAAAGCAGTCAACTGGGTCGGCCCATTTGAACTGGAGTTCATAAAAGACAATGACGGCAAGTACTGGTTATTTGAAATAAACCCGCGCCTGCCGGCGTACATTTACCTTGCGACTGTTTCCGGGCAAAACCTGCCCAAAGCAATTGTTGATCTTGCGCTTGAAAAAAACGTGAAGCAAGATTTCTCTTTCAAAAAAGACCTGGTTTTTACCAGATTGAGTGAAGAAGTCGTTTATCCAAAAGAATATCTTGACAGTTTGGATAACGGCAAGCTTCCGCAGTTCCAATGAAACAAAACAAAAAAACTATTCAGAAGTTTCAAAAAGCAATTCTTCTGCAACTGTTTTTTTGCACTCGCTTTGCGTGTTTTTAATATAACTCGGCAATTTTCTGATTATGCTTTTTCCAATTGCAATTTCCATTAATATTTCATCACTTTTCATATCAACCACCACACTTCAGTGAACAATTGTTCACCTGCAGCCGCCGGTCCGCAAAAGAAACAACAACCGCAAACCCAAGCATAACAATTATTGCATAATTGTCATTAATAAATGTAACTTCCGCAGTGTTTGTTTAAGGTGCATGACATTGGTGTTGTTTAACACGCATGACATTAATTATCACCAAATCAGACAGGGAAAATCCAAACTGTTCAAAAAAGAGGTCGGAAGGGAGGGAGTCGAACCCTCAACCGCTCGGTTTTTGTTTTATGCGCGTTTGTTCGCGCGTCGATCTACAGCCGAGTGCTCTTCCATTGAGCTACCTTCCGAAAAACAAAATTAAGTGTTTTTAAAGTCCTTTTTCTGGTGGGGCCACGGAGATTTGAACTCCGGTTACGGGCTGTTTTGCTTAAACGAACCTTTTGATTCGTTTTGTCCCAAAGCCCGAGTGATAGACCAAACTACACTATGGCCCCTTTAAAAATCATTTCCAGAAAAATCCACTGCTTGCTGTTATTAATACTGCAAAACTGCCTAAAAGAGTTTACTGTAACTTTTATTATTGACCATTTGAAGTTTAAAATTATTCCTTTGCAGTTTAAAATTATTCCTTTGCAGTTTAAAATTATTCCTTTGCAGTTTAAAATTATTCCTTTGCAGTTTAAAATTATTCCTTTGCAGTTTAAAATTATCCTCTTCAATCCCGCTCACTTTTTAACTGCTCACTTCTTTTTTCTTGACCCGTACCTGCCTGATTTTTTGACAAGAACTTCAAGCTTGTTGTAATCAATCCTGACTTTTGTTTTTTCAAGCGCCCGCCTGACCGCGTATGTCTTGCAGACTTCTTTGAGCGTGTTAATGTCTTTTTTTTCCATTTCAAGCCCAAAAGTAAGCTCGTTTATGACTTTTCCCACTTTCGGGCCCTGCGCTGAAGAAAGCGCTTTCGCAATTTCCTCTGAAGTGAACCTTCCTTTGTCTTCCGGAATCATTTCATTGATTTCCGCGTCAATTTTTGAGGTGTCAACAAGTTTTGCAATGGATTCGCTTGTTTTTCTGTCAAAGCTGTCTGAAACGCTTGCGAAAAACCTTATGATATCGAGCGGTTCCGTATTTTCATCACAAGTTATTTTCTTTACCGCAACCCAGTCACCGTATTTTGCAAGAAACTGGATGCTGTCCTTTTGTTCTTTTTGTTTCAAGTCACTGTCTGGCAAAAATATCCCTCCAAAACCAATGGCAAAATTAACACTAAAAAATGCATTGCACTAAAAATATGTCACAAAACTGCACTAAAAAAATATATTACAAAACTAAGTTGCTCCACATTAAAAAGACATACTCAAAAAACACTTAATGCCTTGAAAAAAACCATTTGGAGCCCCCTGCGAGATTTGAACTCGCGACCTACTGATTACAAGTTACGACCAAAAGCAGTTGGCTTTTGTCAGTCGCTCTGGCCAGCTGAGCTAAGGGGGCAAACAAAACAGACAATGCAGTATTCGCTGAAAAAATCAATAAACAACTTCAGTAAATAAATAATTACAAAATAAAAATGTAATCATTAAATGGATTTTATTGTTTAAAATCATTGCTGATTACCTGCAAAGCTAAACTTTTTTATTTAAAACATGCATTATTATTGCTGTTGCTTTAAACGTGCCAAAAAAACACTTTATTGAAGCCGGGGTAGCTCAGTTGGTTAGAGTGCTAGACTCATAAGTTTCATTCTTATGAGTGATGACCTTCAACACACGCTCGCTTGATTGCGGGTGTCTTGCGGGAATGACAAAAAAGATGCACTGGGAAATCTAGATGTCGAGGGTTCAAGCCCCTCCCCCGGCACCAGCAATGCTGGTAATACAAATGCCTGTAAAGCACAGGGGTTAAAAATGAAAAACGGCATCAACATCACTTATTTTGTGCACGGGACAACTTCAGACAACGAGCAGAACATTGCTACCGGCTGGTCTCCCGGCGAATTATCAGAACTTGGCAAAGAACAGTCAGTCAAACTGAAAAAGCTCATAAAAAACAAAAAATTCGACGTCGTGTTCTGTTCCGACTTAAAAAGAGCAGTTGATTCAGCAAACCTGACTTTCAAAAACACTGTGCAGATCGTTCAGGACAAAAGACTGCGGGAATGCAATTACGGAAACCTTACCGGAAGCAGCTCCAAAAAAGTGGAATTATTGACTCTGCAGCATATTGAAAACCCTTTTCCTGACGGTGAAAGCTACAGGGACGTTGAAAAAAGAATAAATTCCTTTTTAAATGAACTGGCAAAAAAATACGCAGGGAAAAACATCGCAATCGTTGCGCACGGGGCTCCTCAGTTAGCCCTGGATGTTTTGCTTAAGAAAAAAACATGGCAACAGGCAATTAAAGATGACTGGCGCCTGAAAGAACCGAAAGAATGGAAACCCGGGTGGCGTTATTTACTCAAAAACAACAGTTAAAACCAAAACAGCACTCAAACCCTGAGAAACTGGTCGTTTTTCTTTTGCACGTGAACGTCATCATAAGTTAAAATAATTGCAACGTCTGCCATTCCCTCAAAATAATTGGAGTCAATCACACCCGGCACTTCAAATGCCTCGTGGACTAAGTCGCCGTGGTCAAACCTTTTATCAAACTCGACTTCAACAAACTTGTTTCCTGACTCGCTTTCCGAATCACTGACCTGTGAAACTTTTCCCATCAAACCGACTTGTTCCGAGAGTCTTTTTATCGCAAACGGGTGCACTTCAAAAACTATTTTTCTGGTCAAATTTTGCTTCCAGCTAATCTTATCCAAAAGCACCACGCATTTTTTTGCCGAAAAACAAAGAAGATTGTCTTTCAAAAGAGAATCGGACTTTCCCTTCAGAAAATCATAGTTTGTATCAAGCTCCATTGCCTGTTCAAACATTATGTCCGGGTCGCAGTCAAGCATATTTTTTATGGGAATGTGAAATTGCTCCAGCAAAACCGCGCTTTTTACATTGGACGGGATTCCTGTAATGTTAAGTTCTCCGCAACTTACCCTTACTCCAAGCGCCTTTATGGTTTCGTAAACAAATTCACCACCGCCAAAACCAACAACCATGCCGTCTTTGACAAGCATTGCAGCGGTTTGGCCGACAACCTTGATGTTCATTTCATAAACCCCCAAAAAATAACTCAACTCACAATGCTGTTTTACTGAATCAGCAACCAATAACACTTAATTGATTCTGACTAAAAAGCCTTTGTTTTTTAGGAAATCTTTTGTTTCGGGTCCGAATTTCACAACATATTTAATCTTTTATATAACATAGTTAATCATGGAATACATTCGCGACAGCGTGCACGACGAAATAGCACTCAACAGGATAGAGTGCGAATGCGTTGATGCCCATGAAATGCAGCGGTTGAGGGGGATAAAACAGCTCGGCATGTCTTTTTTGGTCTATCCCAGTGCAAACCATTCAAGGTTTGAGCACAGCCTCGGAACCATGCACATAGCAAAAGTCATGGCAAAGTCACTGAAACTTGAAAAGCGTGACGTGCAAAAACTTTCGCTGGCAGGATTGCTTCACGACCTTGGACACGGTCCCTTTTCACACGTTTCAGAGATAGTGATAAAACAAAAAACAGGCAAATCTCACGAAAAAATAACAAGAAAACGAATCACTGAATCAAGAATCGGAAAAATACTTGAAAAATACGATTTTGACGCGGCTGAAATAGCATGTCTTGCAACAGGCAGGGGAGAATTCGGCAAGATAATTTCCGGTGATATTGACGCTGACAGGATGGATTACCTGATGAGGGACGCTTACCACACAGGTGTTGTTTACGGGTTGTTTGACATAAAAAGGCTTATCAGGACAATGCGGCTTTTTCGAGGAGACATCGTGCTTTCAAGAAAAGGAATTGACGCTGCTGAAAGGCTTCTTCTTGCAAGGCACTTCATGCATCTTTCAGTGTACCGGCACCACACAGTGAGAATAATCGGAGAAATGATGGTAAGGGCCATTAATTACGGGTTTGAAGAAGACTTGTTTTCACTGGATGAATTCATTTCAATGGACGACGTTGATTTGCTGAGCAGGCTTCGCTCAAGTTCCGGAAACGCAAAAGAGTTCATTTCAAGGATTGAGTCAAGAAACCTTTTCAAGGAAGCTTCAAGAATCACTGAGCACTCCACAAACAAGCAGCTTGATAAAAAAAGCCCTGAAAAAATAGCAAAAATCGAGGAAAAAATAGCTGCAGAAGCAGGTCTGGACGCGCTGAACGTTATTCTGGACGTGCAGGGCCCTGTGAAATCCCCTGAATACAACACCAAAGTAGTAATTGAGCGTTCTCTTTTTCCGCTCGACGAAGTTTCGTTTTTCGCAAAAAATCTGGAAAAAGCAGAAAACAGTTTTCGTTACACTGGGGTTTACACTTTGCCTTCCTACAAAAACGAAGTAAAAAAAATAGTGGAAAACATGTTTCCCGCAAACTAACCGCCCAGCCAGGACTTATCCTGTCTAGCTGATTATCTCATCAAGTTTGTTTGATTTTACGGCCAATCTTATCTCTTCTGCAATCCGTCTGCCTGTTGAAAGATCCGGTTCTATGAAGTCAGAGTAAGGCGAGCCGCTCGGAAACAAATTCGTGCCGGCAACAATTCTTGCAGATATTTCAAACACTTTGAATTCAAGGTTATCAGTGCAGATGGTCTCAAGGCAAAACGGCCCCGTAAGGCCTCCGAAAATATTTACGGACTCTTCCACGACTTTTTCCCCGAGTTCAAACACTTTTGGAAGAAGCGATTCTCTTGCGATAATCGGCGCGTTTCCGGTGACAACAAAACTTGGCTGAATTGAATTTTTTGAATGGCCCAAACTTCCTTCGCGCAAAATGCGCATCCTGAAAAGCTCATCTATGTTTGTTTCTATTCTCCTGTCCATTCCCAAAAGCTCAAGGCTTCCTTTTTTCAGTTGATAGCCCGTGCTTTTCACCGGTGAGTAAAAAAAATGAAGGTAATACCTTGCTCCAAGAATAAACTCCTGTATTGTGCAGTTTTTGTGTTCCTTGATTTTTTGGTAGAATTCTTCAGCGGTTTCGGTCACAAAAAAACCCTTGCCTCCTTTTGCCCCGTCAAATTTCACGATTACAGGACCGTCAATTTCCTCCGGAGTGTCATATATCCGCGGAATCGGCACTCCCGCTCCTTCAAGCCATTTTCGCTCTTTTTTGCGGTCTGATTCAAAAGTCAAAGAGTGCTTGTTTCCAAAAGAAGGCACCTTAAACGACAAAAAGTTTTCTGCTCCGAGGTATTCAACAAAAGAACCGTGCGGCACAACAATTGCGTTTTTTTCCAGAAGCTTTTTGACAACACCTTCTGAAACAATGTCTTTATATGATTCAACAATCAAAAACTCATCCGGGCAGGCCGCCGGAAACGCGTCGTAAAACCTGGGTTTTTCGCCGACTGCAATCCCGATTGTGTGAAATCCCTCTTTTTTTGCCCCGTGAAATATCTGCAGGCTTGAATGGGAACAGACCGTTGCTATGCTGATGTTTTCCAGGTCATAAGAGCTGATTGTTTCCTTCAATCTTGCATCATTATTCATTTAAACACCTGTGGATTGTTCATTTAGACACCTGACAGCGCACCGGCAAACCGGTAAAACACCGGCTTTGCACAAGCAAACACCGGCTTTCAATCTTTCAATCATGTTATTATCTTTTCAAGTTCATTCATTTCAAGCGCTCTTCTTATCTCAAGCGCGGTTCTCCTTCCCGTGCTCATGCTGGTTCTCCAGACAGAGTTTGCGTAAGGGTGGCCCACTGCCATGTGCACGTTTGTCCCGCCCCCGACTCTGGGCGCAACGTCGTAAATGTGATAGTTGAGGTCTTTGTCAACGCAGGTCTGCAGGCAAAAAGCGCCGATTATTCCCGGCGAGTAATGCTTTTTCGCCGCATCCACGTATTTTTCCCCGAGCTCAAATGCTTTTTCAAGAAGCGACTCGCGAAGCGTGGCGGAATTGTGACCGCACACAGTGTACTCCGGGGTTTTCTGCGACTCATTTAAGGCAAGCTGCTGGTCTGCCGGAAGCCGGACGTGACCGTCAAGGCTTGATTCAAACCTCCAGTCCACTCCAAGCAGCTCCAGCCCGCCTTCTGAAAGGGGAGAGTAAAAGAAATCAAGGTTAAAAACAGGCCCTATCACATAGCGCTCCATCCTCGCGGATTCAAGGGCCTCGCGGGCAATGACTCCTTGAGATATGAGCGATTCTGATTTTTCAGTGTATTCCTCAAAAGAAGACGCGGTAAAAAACCCTCTTTCAAGCTTTTTTACTGCGTGAGGCAGCTTTATGATAGACAATTCGTTTATGTCTTTCGGATCAGTGATCTTTTCAGGAAACGGCAACCCCGCGCGTTCAAGAATCCAGTAGTAGTCCTGTTGTTCGCCGCGTTCCTCGCTTCTGAGCATGTTTCTGCTTCCGACCATGGGAACGGCAAAATCACGTTCTATTGCGTCCATGCTGCAATAAGAAGAAAACGACCTGTTCGGGACAAATAAAGTGTTTTTTTCAATGAGCTGTTTTTGGATTCGCGGAGACAGAATCTCTGAAAACCTGTCCAAAACCATTACTTCGTCAACAAATCCTTTTTCAACCACTCCCGTGTTTGGATTCCGCCTTGACTTGAAATAAACAGAATAAGTTTTCTCGCGTCCTTTTTGGCACACTGCAAGGGTCTTGAACCCTTCGTCTATTGCGCCGTCGCAGACGTCGAGCGCGGAGTGAGAACCCACGACACCGATAGCCAGGTTTTCTGTGTCGTAACTTTCAAGAACTCTCAAAAGATCGTCTTTGTCAACAAATCTGCCCTTAATTGAATCTTCTTCACTTTCCATAATACACTTTGTGAACGCAAAAATAAAAAGGTTTCAATTTACTTTCACATAACCGCAATTCAAGAAAATTACAGACAACCAGAATCAGGCAAGTTCCACGTTGTATTTCCAGCTGCACTTTCCGTTTGCAGGAATGCACGCCTGAATATTGTAAATTCCCGGCGGGACAACAACAAACACCTGACCGCCTGCCCCCGTGAACGGGCCGAACTCTTCAGAATCACTCACCCTCACTGCCTCGGCAGTTACCTCGCCTGAGTAAAGAGCCGAGCAATCTGTTACAGTAATCTTGAACCGAGAATAATAGCTCACATCCCACGAGTCAAGGCTCGGGGTGCTTCCGGAAGTGAAATTTGCCTTCAGTTTAATCGGGACGCTCCCGACCGTTGCTGAAATGTTCTGCCCGTTTTGAACATTTGAAATCAAAACATTGTCATCTGACGCTTTCAAAACATCAACTGTAAGGATAGAGTTTCCCGGCGTGGTCTTTGAAAAAGTTATTACTCCCCACTTGCTGAAATTCACGGGGTCAATCGCAGGCGTGGTGAAACTCCCGCTTGACTGCGTGCCTGAAAGAACCACGCTCTCACCAGACAACTCCGTGTCTGAATAAGCTCCGTCAGACAAACTCAAACTTACAGTTGCAAGACCTGAATCATTCACAAACACAACTTCAGTAAACTCACCGCCCCAATAAGTGCCATCGCTTGCCTTTGCTTTGATCTGCCACAAACCAGGCTCCCCAACAGCAGTGAAAGAATAACTGCCTGAACTTTGAACTGCAGGGTTCAATATCTCATTTCCCAAACCATCCAAAACCCTAAAGTCATACTGAACAATCGGGTCGCCGTTCGGATCAATCGCGGTGGCAGCCGCCTCAACTGCGTCCCCAAGTTCAAACAAAGCCAAGTTAAGCGAAACGTCTGTTATCACAGGCGCCCCAAACTGCTCCTGCGCACCCAAACCGACTGCCGGTTCAGAAGAAGCGTATTTTCGGATAAGGATGTCATCCCAGTAATGCTGACCGGTACTCGGATCATAACCTATGCTCATCCTTACCTTGTCTATTGAAGATGCTGCTGATGTGGGGAGGTCATTGCCCTTTACCTGACCGCTTATTTTAATAAACGGATATCTGTCATTCACGGTATCAAAAGCCAATTCAATTTCATACCATACATTTGCAGACCATAATGTATCAACGGGCAAATTTACACGTCCAGTGTCTGCCTGATATTTAAAATGACCGTCCTGATGCATTGTTATGCCTAAATAATTATTGCCTGCATCAGATTCCCCGACAAAAGTTCTTGAACCCCCTGATGTTCTCCTCATACGAACTTTTAAGATGCCGGTATCAAAATCCACTGCTTTATTAACGCCGCTTTCAGGATAACCATCATGGCTCGCTGCTCTCAAGCCCCCGTAAACAACACTGCTTTGCACGTCAATATCATTCTGACCAACCCACCCTCCTTGACCGTTCAAATCCCCTGCATTGTAGTTTTCAAAATCATCAAAAAAATCAAATGTTTCCATGCCGTTGCTCACACCCCCCGCAACCGGATTACCGTAATACATGTAAATATCTGTGGAACCGTTCGCAGGAATGCTTGGGACCTTTACCCAAACCTTCGTGTCCGCAGTGTTGCACCCGGACTCAATCCAGTAACTCAGCTCATGTGTCCCGGAAACATCAGTAAACCTCAAATCACTGCAATCACTGCACATTGCACCTGCAGAAACCAACGACTCGGAATCAAACTCAACCAACACCTGAAAATCAGTCAGATCAGAACCGCTCAACTCAGCCATGGTAATCGGTTTCCTGTACAGCCAATCAGAACCCCACCAGCCGCTGACAATAACGCTCTCACTGAAAACACTACTTTCGTGACCGTCAACATCAACCACTGTCACTTCAACAGCCCATGTTCCCGCGACATCGGGAGTGAAAGAATACTCACTGCCTGCCGGGGTTACGGGACCTGCGAATATACTTCCACCAGGGCTTTTTACAGTGAAAGAATAACTCTCAATCGTTCCAACTCCTTGCGGGTCATCTGCAGTGGCGGTTGCTGTCACACTTTGACCTATTTCCAAAGAAGCGGGGTTGAACAAAACACCTGTGACAAAAGGACCGTCTTCCTGTTCTTGATCGCCCAGAATTACTGTCGGTTCCTGAACAATGTTAAGAGCCGAATAATTCCTGACAAACACATTGGCTCCCTGATGGGCATTCTTATAATCTATATGTGGGCTGCCGGCGTAATACTCACCGTAAACAATCACCCCGACGTGGTTACCTACAGAAATCCATGGGTCCTCCGAATTCGCGCTCCTGAAATACCAGCGGTACTGCGTGGGCGACGCTGACTGGGATGATTTTTTCACGTTCTTCAAGGCATTTGAATAACAGCAGACAATTTCCGACGGGTAAGTTATCAGCCAGTGGGAATAATCCCCTGTTGAAAGCAAAACCTCATCATAAGAAATACCACTGAAATTCATGTAAAAATCAGATGACGCAGTAATATCCGGGACATAAGTTCCGGAAGAGTGATTCGGCTGCAAGTTATAATTCCACGAAGCCCAACCCCCTACGTCGTCGTTCCTGATTACAAAAGTCCAGCCGCCGCCGTCCAACGACATGTCACAATAAACCTGAAAAGGAACACCATCCGGATCAATCCAGTAAACACCATCCATTGAAGAACCATTGCTGCGGACTTCCGTGCAGGACTTCCCAGCGGGAGAGACATCTGAACCGAAAACAACGGATTCCAGACTTGCGCTATCTGCAAGGGCATTTCCGTAATACATGTAAACAACTGAAGAAGAATCCCCTGATATAACAGGTATCTCAACCCTCACTTTCGTGTCTGGAGTATTGCAGCCGGACTCAATCCAGTAACTTAATTCCTGAATACCGGACATATCCGCAAATCTTAAGTCGCCGCAATCATCTTTCATAGCTCCTGAAGAAATCAGGGACTGGGAATCGAATTCAACTAAAACACCATAATCAGTCAGATCAGAACCTGAATTTTCATTTATTGTGATTGGTTGCCTGTACCTCCAATTAGAGTTCCACCAACCAACCACCTGCACCTGCTCAGAATAAACATTGCTTGTGTGTCCATCACCATCTGTTGCAGTAACGCCCACAGACCAATACCCCCCCTCATCAGGAACAAACGAGTAAGTGTTGCCTGCCTGAGTCACCGGACCCTCAAACACGCTTGAATCAGGCTTTTTCACAATAAAAGTGTAACTTGAAATGTCTTCCGGGCCCTGCGGGTCACTCGCAGAAACAGCCACAGTCACTGACTGCCTTGACTCTGGAGAAATCGGGTCAAAAGAAACGCCGGTAACACACGGCCTACCGCTCTGCTCCTCGCCGCCAACACTTAAAACCGGCTCGGCGGAAGCGCATTTGGCGACAAAGAATTCGTCAGCATATCGCGGCCCGTAATCCCAAGCCGCAAGACCCACCTGACCGGCACCCGTTATCTTTGAACCAAGATCAACTGTTGTTTTATAATTCCCATTAAGCCACACTTTTGCCGAATTACCTGATACACATGTCTCAACTATATTCCAGTCAGATGTGACATCGCCACTTGCAAAATGCCCTAAAACACTGTTACTACTGCCATTCCAGTAAAGCATATCCATTTCACTTCTTGGAGAATCTCTTACAGAAAGCCAATACAATTCTCCCGTTCCAGATTGCCTCCTGAAAGCCAAAGCTACATAGTCAGAACCCCCTGTTACTTTAAGCTTTGCCCGCAGCCTCAAATCCGCGTAAGAAGACCCAGTGACATAAGTAGTGGCAGTCATATCCTCATGCGTAGCCGGACCGTTATACACCCCATCTGAAACCGCCCATTTACTATTTATATCAGTCCACGCATCCTCGTTCTCAAAATCATCAAAAAATTCAAAAACAGCGTCACCATCGCTTGCGCTCTCCGCTTCATCGTTTCCATAGTAAGCATAAATTGTCTTTGTGTCATCTGCGGGAATTTCAGGAACCTTCACCCAAAAAGTTCCGTCTTTTTCCTGCCAGTAAGGAAAAGACGCAGCCCATTCAGATTCTTCAAAACTGGCTGAATCAGTAAACCTGATATCATCATAGTTTGGCTTTGCATTTGCGTCGTAGTGGGCTTTGATTTCATCGGGGGAAAGAGCGCGGTTGTAAATGCGGACTTCGTCGATGAATCCGTTGAAAGCAGTTCTGATATTATTATCCCCTTCATCATACCACGCGCCAATATACTCTGAATAATTCCCTGCAGGAAATCCAAATGTTCCACCGCCCACAGCATCTTCGACACCGTCTATATACAATTTTGTGGAAGAAATATCCCAGGCCACTGCAACGTGCGTCCAGACACCATCAGCCAACGGCTGTGCAGAATACAAACTTGTAACGGAACCGTAATTATCAGTGATCTTAACTTTGTTTATATCCGCACCACTCTCCTCCACAGCAAGACCAACGCTGTAGTTCATTGCTCTTTGTTTCATGAAGAGACCCGGATCATAACCCGTTGTCTGAACACCATCACGCTTTACCCACATTGATATAGTCCCCGTGATTGTCGGCAGAGCCTGATAAGGCACGCTCACTCTGGAAGCCGAAGTACTAGTCGCACCATCAAAATACCCGCAATAGCCATGTTTACCACCTGAATCCCGGGAAAAATTACCTGCTGCTGTTCCACTATGCTGGTTTCCACTTGCATCTGCAACGCTTGTTCCGGATGTTCCGTCCATATGCCAGCTTGCGACCAAACCGGTCTCGTCATAAACCGGGTTCTCCACCTTTACCTGATAATCAGTCAAAGCAGAACCACCGGTGTTGTCGATTGTGATTGCTTTCCTGAAAGAATAAGTCCTGTCCGACTGCTCAGAACTGATGGTAGTTGCCGGCTCGGGGGAGGTATATTTGCGGACATAAATCCAATCCACATATCCAGTGCTGCTTGGTCTCTGATGCAAAAAAATGTGTCCTGTTGTGTATATAGGCGTTCCCGTCAATTCACCAAGTTGCGTACTATCATCATCTGCATAAGCTTTTACTGTAGCTGACCCAGACGAGGGAATCCATAACTTCCCACGATACCATGTATCTGAAACTGGGTCAGTTGCTGATTTCGTAGCCCCCCCGCCAACATAAAGAGCGAAATTATCGTCAATTCTTGTCGAAAGTTTTTCTTTCGATGTTCCTTGTGCTTTTGACCCTTCCGAGCCTAAATATAGTTCGCATGGCTCTGTTCCAACTACCTTAAGTCTTGCTTCGATTGCATATCCATTACTGAAGTTTTGCTGAGAATTTAAACAATCTGAAAATGTAAAGCCTCCATCCGAAAGTGCAAGAAGACCACCTGAAACACTATATAATCCGTGATTATTGCTTACCCATTTATTTGTCCAATCTAAAGAACTACTAAAATCATCAAAAAACTCAAAAGTACCCGGTCCGCTACTCGCACTCACAGCAACCGGATTGCCGTAATACATATGGATATCAGTTGAACTGCTTGCCGGAATGCTTGGAACCTTCACCCACGCTTTTGTATTTGCAGTATTGCACCCGGAGTCAAGCCAATAACTCAACCCTTGCGCTCCGGAAACGTCACTGAACCTCAAATCACTGCAATCAAGATTCATCTTCCCGGCAGAAACCAAAGATTGAGAATCAAACTCGACCAAAACCTGAAAATCAGTCAAATCAGAACCTGAAGAATCAGTAACAGTGATTGCTTTCCTGTACTCCCAGTTTGAGTCCCACCAGATTCCCGCTGAAAAAACAGGGGACAAAAAAAGAACAACAGTTAAAAAAACAAATGATTTAGTCAACGCATTCAAAAGCAACACCTTGCCTGTGGTTTTTCCCCTTCAACCAAAAAACCCAGTGAATCTGTACAGTAAAACACAAATAAAGTAATTAAAAAGGCATACTAAAAAGTATCGCTGAAAATGGTAAAAATCAGCTGTTGTCTGGAGCCCCCTGCGAGATTTGAACTCGCGGCCTCTACCTGTTTGGTTTGAAAAAATTACCAAGGTAGCGCTCCACCGACTGAGCTAAGGGGGCATGACCTGTTAATGCAATTAATACACCAACATAGCAATGCAACACCAAAACATTGCCTGTTGAAATGCAACTATATCCATAGCAACTTGATTGAATTTAATTTTATCGTCTTCAACTTTCTTTATTTCTTTATTTCTTTATTCCAATTGTTTCTCTCTTTCTATCTCATTACTATAATTGTTTCTCTCTTTCTATCTCATTACTATAATTGTTTCAGCCAGTTAAAAATTTTGACCAGGTATTTGACCGCTAAAAGGTAGGTGGTTGCAATAAACCCAAATATCATTGCAAATACTGACACAACAATCATCACTGAAAAAGCTATTGCAAGCAGAAAAAAATCGTAAAAAAACCTGAGCGGGGTGTCTTGTTTTATCTTTTCCATGAACTGCGGCGACGACATCGCTTCAATCATTTTTGACTGGGTAAGCGACGAATACGCAAGCGTTGACTGGATAGTGCATTCTTCAAGAGTTTTTTTCAATTGCGGGTCGTCTATCGAAGACATCTGGCTCTGGAAAGACTTTTGTTTTTCAAGCTCGCTTAAAACATCTTGTCTTGAAACCGGTTCTTTCAGCGAATCTTCAACTGTCAGCTTCAAAAAATCCACAAAGTTTTCGTTTGCAACCTGCTTGAGCTCTTCCTGATAAGGCATGAACGCGGCAAGAGACGCAAACACTGAAAGGAACGTGAAAAAAAACAAGCCGTCCCTGACGGTGTTGGAAGCAAAAGAAAACATTTTGTTGTTTTCGGAATTTCGTGCCGATATCTTTTCAGAGGTTCTTGCGGTTTGAAAAAGGCCGAATGCGTTTGCAACGCCCATGAAGAAAAAAAACAGGGAAAACCCAAAATGCGGAAGCATCACAACCACTGCCACAAAATTTCCTAAAATGACTATTTGCGAGACCTGTTTTTTAAAAACCCTTGGAAAAATAAAAGCAAGCGAATAAGAAGCAGAAAAAAACAACACAAAAAGAACAAAAGGCAAAGACAAAAGCTTTTCAGAAACCTGCTCTGCGTGAGAAAACTTGAGCATGTCAGACGCTTCAAGACCGGTTTGTGAAAGCGAAAACATCCATAAAAAAGAAACAAGCAAAGTGACAGAAAAAATTATTATGTTTGCTTTTGTGCCAGCGCTTATTAACCGGTTTTTGTGTTTTTTTGATTTTTTCATTGAAATACCAAAGTTTTTCTTATTTTATATCTTTTCCCATATTTTTTCTTATCTTATATTTGTCCTGTCAGTGAGTTTTTCCGCTCCCTTTGAAGTCACAACAACAGTGTCTTCTGCCTGCGCGACTATTTTTCCTTTTTCCTCTGCAAGCACCGGGTACGGCCTGATCACTTTTTTCATCATGAGCTCGCGAAACGCCATCTTCAGCTTGAGCCTGCTGTAATCTTTGGCGACCCATCGCTCTGCAAACGGCAGCGTGTTGTAGTTGCTGACCAGGTTCGGGAAAATAATCCTTGCTTCTTTGTTTCTTAACGGCGCTGCGCCCGAAACTGAAAATATCTCGCATTTCGCGCTTTCCCGGACATGCCCTTTGCCGTCTGTCGCAAACGGTTCAAGCGCCAGAACCGAACCTTCCTCAAACTCAGCAGGGCTTTTGACAACAGTGTTTGGAATGGAATTGCCTGCATGAACAAGGTACTCTCCAAGAGTGTGGCCTGAAAGGTTTTCGACCACGTGAAGGTCAAACGACTCAATGGTCTCCTGCACTGTTTTCCCGAATTCCTGCAAAAGAACACCAGGTGCAATCACTTTTATTCCCTGCGCAAGCCCTGTTTCCGCAGCTTCAACAAAACGGCCGTATTTCCCGCTTAAATCTTTTGTTATGGCAGAGTCTGCAATAAACCCGTCAACGTGCACCCCGATGTCAATCTTCAGCACATCGTTTTCACCAAGCTTTGTCTCGTCGTCAATTGAGGGAGTATAATGGGCTGCAACTTCGTTGAGAGACAAATTTATGGGGAAAGCGATCCCCGCGTTTTTTTCAAGCATTATCGCTTCGGCGTCGTTTGCAAGGTCAATGAGCTTTGCCCCGACAACCGCGTTCTCAAACACTGTTTCCATCACTTCGACAAGTATTTTTCCTGCCTGCCTATTTTTTTCAATGTCGTTTTTTTCAACTGCCATAAAATCACACAAATTCCTCTTTTAAACTACATAAATTTCTCTTTCAACTGCCAACAACAAAAGCAATCCAAACCCGCCAATAACAACAGCAACCCGGACTTAAAACCATTTCTTCATTGACGACTGTTTTCCTTCTGTTGTCATGTCCGAGTCTTTGAAGCCAAGCTCGCCGATTATCCTCATTGTTGCCGGAAGCACCTGGTTATTGACATAGTATTCCGCGTCAAAATCCCCTTCCCTTGCAAAACTCATTACTTCTGCTTTGGCTGAAATTGTTTTGCCGTGCTTTGTCACAATGTACCCGACAAGCGCGCCGTCTGCAACTTCTTCCCCGCGTGCGCGCGCCTTTTCAACTGCCGCAACGTGTGGTCCTATTGACTCGTATTCGGAGACCTTTTTCTTTAAGCGGGTGTAAATCACAAGTTCTTTTTTTGATACCTCACCTTTCCTCAGCCTTTCAACCACCGATTTCACGTAATCGGCCGCTTCCTTGGGTTTTCCTTCAAGCACAAGCCCGATCACTTTTTGCTGGGTGTTTTTCGCGATTTCAGCCCAGTCCCTGCGCACGAACTCAAACCCCTTTATTTCAACTTTTCCGTCTTCACCCAAAAGAGCATACCTTTTTTTTGCTGCTTCTTTTCCTTCCCTTTTCGTCACAAAAAGGCCTCTCTTGTAAAACCCCTGAAAGTCAAGCTCCATCTTTTCAGGCAGGACATTTTCGTTGATGTGGCGCATGAACTCCATTCCTTTTTTCCTGACATCGCCTTTGCCATAGGTTACAAAAACAGAGTCAGTGTCCGCGTAAAGCACATCCAGCCCGAATTTTTCCGCTTCAGCAATGGTTTTTTGGATGTACTGCCTGCCCCACGCCGCAGTAGACTCCGCGCATTCAAGGCTGTACCATCTGAATCTGGGGTAACCCATCACGCCGTAGGCAGAGTTTGCGATTATCTTGAGAGCGTGTTGTTTTGCGTCAAGTATTTTTCTTTGCGTTGAATCACGCGCCTGTTTTTTCATTTCCTGTTTTGCCTGCTTGCGGCGCAAAAGTATTTCTTCAAGTATTTCCGGAATAAAACCCTTTTTTTTAGCGCAGAACTTGTGGCCGCCCGGAGAAACAAACGATTCGTCGTCACTGCAGCAGTCGCAGTCAAGGGTTGAAGAATCAATGTTGTGGGAAATTATTATCGAAGGGTAAAGAGAGCGGAAATCAAACACCATTATGCTTTCGTGAAGCCCTGCTGTCGGCTGTTTTACCATCCCCCCTTTGTACGTGGAACGCGCTCTTCCCATGACCTGCCTGAAACTCGGTTTTCTCGGAATAAGCTCTCCTCTTTTTTTTGCCTCGCGCACAAGGAACTGTTCAACCATCTGGCCGGAGGTAAGGTTTGTGACCTCCTGAAGCGAAACAGACAAAAGCCGCGCAAGCTCTTCAAACTGCGGGGAAAAATTGTCAAACAATTCAAAAACCGCTTTTGAGTCCTCAAGGCAATACTGCGCAAGCTTGTTCACTGCGTCTTTTCCCCCGCTCCACCACATGTCAATGTTTCTTGTGTCTATTTTTTCTTTTTTTTCATTGAATACAGCTTCAAACACGTCTTCAAGGCGGTACCTCATAAGGTCAAGCGACCCTGTTCTTGCAAGAAACTGCACCATACGATAAACATCTATCACTTGCCTGCCTGTCAAAAGCGCCTGCGACGAATCTTTTCGGCTGACAAACCTTACTTCCGAGTTGTCCCGCCCGATAAGAAGCTTGTTCTTAAGCGCCCTTGACCTTTCCCGAAGGTACGGAAAATCAAAATTGTCTGTGTTGTACCCGATAATTATGTCCGGGTCGATTTTTTTCACTGTATCTGAAAAACCTTCAAGCATTTTTTCCTCGTTCCCGAAATTTTCGACAAAATCAGTTCCTTCAAGGTCTTTTGAGTACGACAATACTTTTTTTTCATTGTTCCAGACCGAAACCATGACAATTTCATCTTTTGAAGGTCTTGGCACGCCAAAAGGGTTTTTCACTTCCAGGTCAAACGCCATTTTTTTAAGAATGACCTTGATTTGTCCTGCCTGATCTTTCAATGGCCTGATGGACTTCAACCGGTCTTTCTCAAACTCGACTTCAACGCTTTGAAGCGGCGAGACCCCTTTGTCTATGAGGTATTTCAAAGTCCATTTTATCATGTGTTCGCGGGTATCAGCAACCCCGTCCATTTTTTTGACTATGTCACGCACCGGCTTCAGGTTTGAGGTGTGCCCCACGTTTATTTTTATGCATTCTGTTTCCTTTCCATTGATTTTTTTTATCTCCAAAACCACTGGCTTTGCCTGTGCTGCGGATTTTGCTTGTACTGCGGGCTTTGGCGGCACTGTGGATTTTTGGGTGTAACCCCTGTTTGAGTGGTTTTCTCTCTCTTTGTGGTCTTTCCTCTTTTTTACTTCAACGCATACTTTTTCAATTTCAGAAACAAGTTTTTTTGCATCGCAGTCAGGCTCTGCAAGCACGTAAAAATAATCTGAAAAACTCTCATCAAAAAGCATCAGGTAACCGTCTTTTGTCTTCAGGCTAAGCCTGATTGAATTGCCTGCGTTTCCTTTCGCATAGTCGACATCCAGTAAAACCGCTTTTGCTTTCATGTTACCCTGCACTTTTTGCGTTTTGTTTTTTATTACCTGTTTTGACAGCTGATTTTATTACTGCTTTGACAGCCGGTTATTTAGTTGTGTTTTGTTACACATTTATACAGATATAATAAGAACCACAATTGAATAAATATACTCAGTATTTCTTTGTAAATACAAAGGATATATATTATTTTATACAATATTATTAGTGCAATATATACAAGGTTGCTCAATACAAAATTAGCGAAAAATATTAGTACAAAACAGCGAAAATAAAAACTTTCAGTTAAAATCAGTGATATACAATGGCAAGACAAAACGTGGATCTTGATATAGTGCTGAGCCAGCTAAACAATGACATGCGTGCGCTTGACACAAAAATAGCGATAATTGTGCAGAGAATCAAATACGTTGAAAAACACGAGAAAATCCTTGCCCAAAACCTCATCAGCTTAAACAACAAGGTAAAAGAACTGGAGTCCGGTGCCGGCAAAACCACCCAGGACAAAAATGAATCAGGGTTTGGAAAAGAACCCGCAAAAGCTGTTTCAAAAGTGGCGGTCAAGGAACTTGAAAGCGTAAAAAAGGAACTTGAAAACCTGAAAAAAATCGAGGGGCTGGTAAAAGAAAATTCCTCGAAAAGCAAGGAAATTTTGATTGAACTCAAAAAAATGAAAGACGATTCTGTAAATATTCAGGACTTCAACCAGTTGCGTTACGTGATAGACACTGTCAACCCGCTTCAGTTCATTACTTTTGACCAGGTAGAAGAACTGATTGAAAAAAAATTCAGGGAAAAAAAACTTTAAACACAAAACTTCGCTTTATTCCAGCCAAATATCCCAATCAAAACCTTTCCCGTTCAACAAGACAAGCAAACTGCCTATTTTTCAAACCTGCTTAAAGTGGGCCTGACCTTAACGCGGTAAGGCCGTCCTGCAACTTCTTTTACCGCGACCTCTCTTTCCGCGATCACTTCAATGTCCAGTGTGGAGGACTCAACCATCGAACGGTCAAGATGATGCCTTGTTTCGGCAAGGTAACAGCACCCAAGCCCGTAGTTTTGGCATTCGCCGCTCAGTTTTATGAATTCCGACTGCATTACTGTCGGGTTTTCACCAAACATCAATTCAGAGTGGGGTATGACCACGACTCCCCCAATGCTTTTGCTGTGGTTTTCTTTTTTGAACTTTTGAAGCACAATTTCAAGAACAGAATAAACCATAAGCACGCCGACTTCTGTGGAGTAATCTGAAAGGTCTACGTGGGACACCCTGCCCATCGAGCCCCTCCATCCGCCAATGATGTCATCAACCTGGTTTTTCCCTCCAAAGGCATTTTCGTTTGACTTCTCAATCACTTTCAAAAACCTTACCGCGCGGTTTATCTGGAACCTGTTCCCTTGTTTTCTTTGAAGCTTGTCAAAAATTTCCTTGACTGAAGTAATTGACCCTTTTGACTCAAAAATTGTTTCCTCGATGAGATTGGCTGCCTCGTTGTCCCCGAGGTTGAACGCCTGTGAAAAAACCCCTTTCGGCAGCAAATTTAAATCCACGTGAATGTCTTTTCCCGCAACAAATTTTTTTGTCGGAAACCCGATCGGCTCAAGGTCTATTTTTGACTCCGCAAACTTTGAAGTGTCGTTGGAAGGCAAAGATATACCCTTGAACTCCGCGTCCATGTCAAAAATCAGTGCAGGAACATTGTTCAGCAAAGATCCTTCTGCAATCACTTGTGTCACTGCGGCGCGGTTGCTCTTAAGGGAACCTGAAATAACGGCTTTCAAAAGCGACTGCACAGAAATTTTTGCAATTGTGCTGTCGGAAGTAAGGCCAAAAACAAACTCTCCCGCAATTATTTTTGATTTCGTGCCTTTGATTGACGCCGGATACGCGCCTGTATCCGTCGCGGATCTTACGGCTGCAGATGCGACAATCATCAAGGGTTCTGAATAAAACTGCATTTCAGCAGCTTTTCCCGCTTCCTTCAGTGAAGTGAATTCAATATTGTATGCTTTTCCTATTTCTTTTATGGAAACTGAAATTGATTCAAGGTCTTTGTTCATTTCCTGCACGGCGTTTGACAGCTCTTCTGACTCAAGCCCGACGTATTTCGGGTAAGCGGGAATCACCGCAAACTTGAATGACTTGTCTTGCGTGTGCTTTTCAACAATGATTATGTCGCGTTTTATGGCGGATGCAAAGTGCTGCACGTCACCCACGACAGTGTATATCTTGTTGAACATTACAACCATTCCCTTAAGGCTCTTGCCTTTCCCGTCAAACACAATAGTTAAAGTGTCCTTGTCCGGGTTTTGATACACCATAAGAGAATTTTTTTGAAATTCCCCTGAAAAAAGTTGTACCCAGGGGCCAAAAGGCAGTTTTAGTATGTTCATTTTATCACTTGAGTCATATCCTTGCGTCATTCAGCAGACAAATCAATGCCAACATAATATAATGCCGGCAAATACACTTGTTTTTTATAATTATTGTAATTTATATATAGTTATATGTTTAAAATTTTTCATGGTTTATTCAACAAACCTGTTAATAAAATGTTTATTAATCTTTTAAATATGTCTGATGTATATATCTTATGTGGTTAACGTGAGCAACATTGAATCCATCATAAAAACGATGATTAAATCAGGTTCTTCCCCTGAAAGCGTGCGAAACACTCTTTTGGAAATGGGTGTTTCAAAAGAGGCAATCGAAAACTCCTTTAAAAATGAAAACACAGCTGCTGCACAATCACCTCAAGCAACTGATCAAGCTTCACAGCCTGCGCCGGACCAGCAACCTTCGTCATCAATTGACCTTTCAAACTTTGAGCCTGCAAAAGAAACCATTGCGCAAACAAGCGACAATGCTGCGCAAACAAGTGAAAGTGCTGCACAGCCAAAGGATAACATTGCCGGATCATCTCAGCCGCAGCCGGTTCAGCCGCCTTCGCTTCAAAAAAAACAGGAAATGTTTCCAGCAACCAGCGAACCGCAACCAACGAACAACGAACCGCAATCACCCGTAGGCCTGTCTGAAGCCACCAAACCTGTAGAAACAGCAGGCGGTTCTGCTGACACTCAAAAATCCCTTGACATAACTGACATGGACAAAAAACTTGCAGAGCTAAAACAACAGGTTGAGTCCATACCGGTTGACAACATAACTTCAAGCATGGAACTGCTTAGCCAGGAAAGAAGCGAGGGTTTGTCAGAACACAGCAAGATCATTTCTGAGCTCAGTGAAAAGGTCTCGCAGGTCCAGGACAAGATTGATTCAAGTTCACCTGACAACATTAAAGAGCTTACTTTGGCTGTGGACGACTTGAGAAAAATGCTGAATGAAATGAAGCCCATGGTATTTGCCCTTCACGAGATCGACAAAAAGATACTTGACACAAACAGGGAGGTCCTTTTTGAGCTTGCTGAAAAAATCCACGCCCAAAAACAGGAAAACCCGGTAAAAAGCAATACTGCTTCAACACCAAAGCCTTCGGTTGCAGAAAAGGAAAAAACCAAAAAATCCGTTAAAAAAAACTGAAGACAAAAAGAAACCAGATTGTGCTGAATACATTGACCGGCCCAAAGCAAAATAACTGTTTTTAGAACTTTCTTCTTTAATTGGACCTGTCATCTTCCTCTTTGAGGGGGTTCGTCATCTTCCGGGGGTTCTTCCTTGTTTGAATCCAGTATTTTATTGGTTGTTTTACGGGCTCTTTTCCATGCCTTAACAGTTGTCGGAACAGGCTTGAAAGTTGATCTCGGGTACGGCTTTGAACCGGAATGCTCTTCTTCGTCTTCTTCAGCGTCGTCTGAATAGCTTTTCGGAGCTGATTTGATTTCGGACAACACCACCAAAAACGCAATCAATGCAAGGACAAACCCGATTGCCTGGCCTGTTCTTTTGTCAAGGACAAAAAATATAACTGCAAGAAACAATAACAAAACCGGCAAGTACTTCATTTTTTCACCATTTGACCTTTAAATCCTGATTTCACCCTGACTTTTGAACATTACCTAGATTTGAATTTGGTTCAGTCGCCGCCAAGGCCAACCGCGTTCCTTATGCCTTCACCGAATATCGACAGGAAAATTATTGCCGCGACAAGCCACACAAGCGTCGGGTGCGTCCAGATGGTCAGGTAAACAAGCGCAAACCCGACTATCCAACCGACAAACCCAGGCAAGTGAGAACGGCCCCAGTTGATTATCCAGACTGAAAATATTATCAACAAAGCATACCAAATCTGTATGTCGCCGAAAATGTTGGTGTTGAACAACTGTGACATCGTGAAAAGCACAGGGCTTGTTGAAACATTCAAAAAATCCATGTAAATACCTTCATTATCCAACTTATTATTACTTATGTTTCAAACCATTTATCTAATTTTAAATTTATCGACAATAGCACATCCTGTCTCCAGTGTAATCGCAAGCAAACCTTGCCTGGTCTTCATTGAACACCTTTTTCTCTTGAGAGTCTTTAATCTCATCAAGTCTAGAGCCAAGTCTGGAGCCCGAGCCTGAAACTAAACAATAACCATTCCTTTTAATAATACCATGATCAAGGGAAACGCATGCGTCATCGCAACACCCAATCTTGTCATCCATACAGCTTGCAGGCAAATCGCGGATGTTTTTGTTGGTGCTTAAATCATTATTCCACTCATCGTCACAATAACTTACCAGGTTTTCAACAGTTATACTGCTTAATTCTTCAACAATATCACTATTATATATTATGGTGCAGGACTTAAAGCTTCCAAACTGCTCCAGTTTACTGGTATCTGTTTGTTTTTCCGGGGTGGCAATGATATCAAAAGAGCATTTTGGGGTACTATACGCTTCTATATTTGTCAAACTGACATAATCAACAGCCAGCCTGACTTTTCCACACGAAACACTATCAATCAGTTCAGACTCAAATTCCAAGCCGGGGCACTCGTTCTTAAAATTGTCTTTTGTGCACCCGGAAAGAAGCACAATCCCAAACAAAAAAATTACCACAATCAAGTTTTTACATGCAACGCCCATACAAAACCCTTACCAATCATTTAGCAAATCCTCTTATGAACTCAACAATTATTTCATCCAATTCATCTTCACAGGCATCCAATTCCAGACCCTGCCCACTGTTTATAAAACATATCTCCGGCGGTCTTTCATCACCATAATCCTTATCTTCGCACACCGGTCTTTCGTCTGAACCCATACTGAATATCAACCCCGTGATTATCAACTCACTGGTTGGACTCAAACTGTCATCTTTGTTTCTCCTGACTACTTTTACCGGCGTTACTGTATTTGTCTTTCCGATGTCTGACATTTGCTTCCCGTCAATACTAACGTCTCCTTCAAGTATTTTAAGATACTTTCTCTGAATGTTTTCTACAACTTCCTCTGAACTGCCTTTTACAACCACTGAAACTTTCTGGCCTGTTCCCGCGGGAGCAGAAGGATTCCAACTCATGATTGCAAAAATTCCGTCGTATTTATTGATAAGATTCACTACTCTTAAACACGCGCTTTTATAGGCATCATCTTCCTTTTCACAACGGTTTTCATCAAGATTTTCCCCTACATACCTTGCAAACAGATTAAATTGACTGTTACCGGAGGCACGCGACGGTGAAAGATTTCCTGCCAATCCCTCAATGCCCTCAATCCCAGCTGTGTTGGAGTATTCAACATCAAACATCTCCTCAAAAGGCAAGCTGTATGTTCCTTTCTGCACGCCGGAACCGTCACTAAGCGGCGCAAAAAACAACGGGAAATACTTCGGCAGGTTTATCACGCCGAAATTGCAGTTGTAAGTGGACTTGCTGTCAGCTTCCTTTCTGTCAACTTTTACGATATAGCTGTTTTCACCATCCCTCGTGTAAATCCTTTTCCAGACACCGCAGGACATCTTTTTCGGACTAACCTCAAATTTGATTGACGTCGGGCCTGGACTGCTTATGTCACTTCCAACAACAAAAATTTCCTTGTCCCAGCTTAAAAGTTTAAGGCGCGCAGGAGAAATTCCCCCGAGTTTAAACGGGGATTCCCCCCGATCATCTCTGAACACACCCAATGCAAGAGACATAATCCCATTGTATTCCTCATCTGTAAAAGCAAATTTAAATTCATTCTCGTGAATATTAGCTCTTTTCAAATTTCCGCCATCCAACGGAGAACTGAAAAGGAAAAGATACAATTCGTTCAAAAGCTTGAAAGTTGTCTGGTCGCAGTAATGCGTGTTGCATTCCCTGAACAGTTTGGAAATGTCTTGCGCTGAAAACCCTGAAACTTCACTGCCGTCGTCGTCAACAATTATTTTGTTTCCGTTGAACATCGCAGCAACTTCGCTAAACCCCCTGCTGTCTTCTTTCACCTTGAAATTGCCGCCCGAGGTTTTCTCAACCGGCTGGTCTTCCAGTGCTTCTTCCCCGAAAATCGTGGCGAAAAGAGAGTCGTATTCAATAGTGCACTCTGTTCCGATTACGTTCACCCTGAAATCTGCAATCTTATTTTCAGGTTCGCTGAATCCTTCAAGAAGCTTTGTTTCACCCCGACCGACAAAAGTTTCAGAAAGGTCATAACCGTAATTGGTTGTGCCGGAAGTCGTCGAACTCTCAAGGAAACGAACTCCCTGCTTTCCTTTGTTCTGCGCCTTCAGCCCTTCTTCGGAGTTGATGAAAATAAGTGTCGAGTTCAGGTCAGAGCAATTCAGATATTTCTTTTTAAAAACATGGCTGCACTCTGTAGCCGCTTCACTTTCTTCTTCTCTTTTCATGCTGTATTCTATGCTGAACTCTTCTTCACTTTCACCGAAACTGACAAAAAGAAGATCAGATTTCCCGGATTCAATAATCACATCCTTGTCAGTCCCTGCGAAATTCGGATTTTTCGTTATTGTGACTTCTGCATCTGACTTGTTGTCAATAAACAGGCCGCCCAGCGAGTCGCTCAACTCAAACGATACCTTGTCGCACAGCTCGCTTCCGTAGACACAACCGTCGTCACGGTTAACGTTCACGGTTACTTTTTGTTTCGGGGCAGTTTCTTTTGATTCGCCGATGTAGATTGCAAGCACCCACTTGCCGTTGTCGTCAGTCAAATCGTCACTCACTTCCGCTTCCAGTTCAAACGTCTTTGCCTCGTCAATCAACAGTTTGTGTTCCTCGCTGAACTCTTCAAGAACTCCTTCTTTTTCAGCTTCTTCGTCATCGCCGGTAACTATCTCAAGAATCGTTGCAGTGGCCAAACCCTTGTCTGATCCTTCCTCGTCTTCACCCGGCAAAAGCTTGAAATACAGGTCAATGGCGTCTTCTGAAATGTTTTTCAAATCAAACTTGATTGACTCTGTTTTTTTGTCCTGCATGCACATGTTGTCAAAAGAAATGCTTTCAATGGAGGTTTCAGTGTTTTGCTTGAGCACTTTCACGTAACTTTGCCCGCTTTGCGGTGAAATGCTCACTGAAACAGGCAAAGTGGCTTCAACAGGTTCGCCTGAACAGTCAACTGTAAGAACATACTGCCCTGAAACAGCCAGATTGCCTGTTATTGCCTTTTCTTTGTCTATTTCCGCCACAAGTTCAATGTCTGTAAGCGCGCTGCTTTTGTCAGTCCATTTTGAAAACGCTGTTTCAATGTCCCCTCCGGAGCTTTTGCTTCTAAGCAACACGTTCAGCTCAAAATCACCCGCGACAGTGTCGCCGCTTAAAACAATGAATTCCTGGCCTGAAAACGAACTGATGTTGCAGGAACAAACAGTTTCTATTTTTATCCCCTGCAGTATTTTTGACCTGTTGCCGGAATCAAGCAAAAATTCTGCTTCCTGATCGCCTGAACCGTAAGATATCCTGAAGCAGTCGGAAGAACCGTGCGCAGTCACTTTGAACGGCAGGGTTGTAATATGCAGCTTGTTGTCGCTGTCTGATTTGCCTGCAACGAAAACATATCCTTCAAAGCTTGGATCACTTGCGGTTTCAACGCTCACCCACGCTTTCATCTTGAAATCAAGAGTGGAGCCGTTTTCAATTTCCCTTCCCAGAATAATGTTTTTGAAGTCAAGGTGAAAGTCGTCTGACTCGTTTCTTGAGACAATGTCAGCGACAGTAATCGTGATATTATTTGAGCCATTGTTTTTCAGTTTCAGGGTTTCTTCAATGGTTTCTGTTTTTTCAACAACGCCGAACTCAACAATTGAATCGCTTCCCTCTGAATCAGTTAACTTGAGGTCTGAGTCAAACTCTTCTGAAACATTTATGTCAACGCCTGCCGGCCTGAACCTACCTGCGCTTACCCTGGCGTTGACTGTTCCTTCTTCAAGTGAAAAGAACTCTCCCTGTTCAGGGAAAATGTATTCACCGTCTTTTCCAGAGCCCTCTTCGTCGTCAAACCCTGTTTTTGAATAAGTCACGTCTTCCCCGAGAGGCACACCGGTTTTGTTTGAAAGAAGAACGGATGCGCCAGTCACCGGAGTATCGCTTCCTGCTTCAGTTACAATCAGTTTTATCTGGTTTCTTCCTTCAAGAATCATTGTCGAAGGGCTCACGTCAACGTCAAGCAGTTTGTCCCCCGTGGAATCAAAGTAAACTGTAAACACGCCCCCCTCATCTTCTGCACCGTCTTTTGAAAACTCAAACTCTATTCCCACCCCGTCGCTGACAACTCTTGAAAACGCCTTTATTTCCCCTGCCAGCAAATCTGACTGGTAATCCTCAAGAAGCGTTGAAATCAAATCGCTTTCATCTTCAAAAGCAATCCCCCCGATGTCATATGACTTGAACCTAACGCTTCCTGCCATGTCAGGCGAAACTTTTACTTTGTATCCGTCAAGATAACTCCCATTCTTTGAATAAGCGGAAAACTCAACCACAAAATCAGTTGAGGTGACTGTTGAAAACAATCCGCTCGGGAAATATTCTTCACTGTCCTCTTCCCTGAAAAGCGCTGAAAAACACACATTTTCCCCACACAGTTCTTCCTGCGCAACCACAAGGAATTCTTCCTCGCGCAATGCAATGTCTTTTTCGTCAATGTTTCCCCTGAAACCAAAAACTGCCTTGTCTTCTTCTTCCGCATCGCTTTTTACGGCAAGCCACACCTCAATCTGGTAAACCATTGGCCCGCCTGAAGAACTCTCCGCCTTTGAAAGGGAGATCCATTTCCAGCCCCCTGAAGACAGCATTGAAGTAGTTTCAAACTCCTGTCCGCCCAAAACTTCAAGGTCAATTTTTGAAGAATAGCCGCTTACAACCCAGTTTGAATCTTCAAGGCCGAGCCCTTCACCGACCGAAAGCATAAACACAGAGTCGCCTTCCGCGTTCTTTGGAATAATAACATTGAAAACCGCGCGGTACGTTTCATCTACTGCAACCGCGTATTTTTGGTTTCCGCTTTGGTCAAATAGTCCTTCAAAATCTATTGATTCATCTGAACTTTCAGCATGCATTTTTGCGTTCACGGTCGCCCCGCCCGAAACAACAAGAACGGGCCTTGACACAAAGTCAAGGTAATTGTCTTCTTCGACCATCACATAAACAACCATGCCCTGCGGAGCCAGCAACTCATACGCCCCTTCTTTGCCGCTTGTGTCTTTTGTTATTTCACTGTTTGTTTCCACGTCAAACAACGAAACTTCGGCGCTGTTCAATGCAGAGCCGTTTTTTGCTTTTTCAACATTTACAATGATTTTTTCAAGTTTTGAACTCAACAAAATATCAACATTTGTTGTTTTTCCTGCTTCAACTTCAACTCCGGAAACCTGTCCGGATGAAGCCAGCGACTCTGCTTTTGCAGTTATTGCCGAACCTGCCGGGACATCCGGGAAAGAAACACAACCGTCTGTTTCGGTTTTTTTCAGGGGCATGCCAAGGAAATCTGTTCCGGTCCACAAGGTGACTGACGCCCCGTGAACAGCAGCAAAGTTTTTCTTCACGCAGACATTCAGGTTTGCCGAGTTTTGTGTAGTGGACTCTTCAAGTTCAATTGATACCGTTGAACCGGAAGAAACGCCTTTTTTGAGCTTTGGAAGATACCCGCTCTTGTAAGCTGAAACATTGTATGTCCCTGCTTTCTCAAGCAGGACAACTCTTCCGCTTGAAGCAGTTGTTTCAGACAAAAGGATTTCTGAACCAGTAAGCAAAGTGACAGCTGCTCCGGAAATGCCTCCAAAGTATTCTGTTTTCACTTCCACGATTATCTGGTTTTCGTCACCTGCTTTTTCCATGGTGATTTCTTTTCTTTCAACTGTTTGTCCTGATTCGATTTCAAAATAATTTGTTCTTTCTGTGGAGTAAATTCCCTCCGGATCTGTTGCAACAACCTGTATTTCAACGTTTGCGGGTATTTCGCGAAGGCTTACCGTTCCTCCCGCGTAAGTCGTGCCCTCTGAAATTTTCGTTGAGTCATACCTTTTGGCAGTTACGGTTATTCCGGCAAGCAAATCACCGGATTCGTTTTTAACTGTGACTGGAAGGGTAACTATTGAACTTTTCGGATCAGGCGCGCTTAGATTTTTTGCAAGGGTAACTGTAAACTGCTTGTTTTCTGATTCAGAGTCAACACTCACTTCTTCGCTGTAGTGGTTGTCTGAAGAAAACTCAAGAACATATCTTTTGCCTCTTTCAAACCCGCTGAAAGAAAACGCGCCGTCTGTGTAAAAAGTAGTTTTTATGTTCAGCTTGGCACCAGTATCTTCAACACCCAAAATCGTGACCTCGCCGTCCAGCACTTCATTGTCATCGTTTTTTATCAAAAATGACGCTTCAAAACTCACTGTTTCTTTGGCAAGTGAAATCTCTGCAAGGGTTCCTGCTTCGTATGTGTTTTGCCCGATTTCAAATCCGTCTGTGTTGATAACCAATTTGACTGATTTTTGCTCATACCCCTCTTTTTCAAGGTTTATCCTGAGCGGTTCTCCAAGCCGCGGGGACGCAATGTAAAACACCCCGTCCTCCTGCGTCTGCCCAAGGTCTTTCAAGCCGGTTTCAGGAAAATTGGCTGACACAAAAACCCCTTGGACAGGGTCAAGCGTTATTGAGTCAATGACTGTTACTTTGAACACTAAAGGCGACATTGCCCCTGCTGCAAGGAAAGCGACTGTTCCGAGAAGCACAGTCAAAAGAATAAGGACAACCGGAAACGAGGGGACGTTTTTTGACTCCATTGCATCAACAACAGAGTACACAGGAACTCCCTTGCCGTCCAGAAAATCAAGCACAGAATAGTACTTGTCCTCCATGGATGCATAGAAATCTGAAAGCGATTCCTTTAAGTTACTTGCCACACTCAAATAAACCAATCCTGATTTTTAATTTAATTCCACTGTCTCCAATCAACAACCGGTTCAAACAACCACCAGTCATGATAAACATTGCGGTTAAACCTTTAAAATAATTACCTTATTAAAAACATTTAGCAAAAGCGGTAAAAAAAATCAAAGAAAAAACGGGACTGCCGCTGCAAGCGCTGACACCGCAAGCAAAGCAAACGCTATTTTGACCGGCTTGTTCGTGTTTGACTTTCCCCGCAGGTCTGCGTGGAGTTCAAGTCCGAGGTACGCGCCTGCAAAAAGCGCGATGAAAACCGGAAAAAACGTTTGGGCTGCTGCCTGTGGGTTTTCCTGCATAAGTTTGCCGACTGCCTGTCCGAAAAAAAAACTCGGCACAAAAGAAAAATAGCCGAAAAAAAGCATCGCTGACACAAAAGGCGCAACAGTTCCAAGCAAAACTGCGACAAGCAACTGGTCTGAAGTGATATTCAGGGGCACTTCAAAAAGCACCCCTTGTTCAAGCGCAAACCCAGCCAGAAGCCCGGCTGCAAAAAACGCAAGGGCAACCACCAAAAAAACCTGTTTCGGTTTCATCATTCAGACACTGTTCCTTTATTCAATTGCTTATCACATCTCTCAGATTTCTCAAATTTCTCAAGCATTACACTTCTTCAAAAGTCACTATGCAGTTGTCGTGCTGTGCAATATACACGTCGAGTGCCCAGCATGCGCCTGCAATTGCTGCGCTTCCCAACGGGTTGATTCTCTTTACTTTTTTTAATGACTCAAGTTTTTTCTCGGTTTCTTCAACACCTTTTGTCATTTCATTGCTTTTAGCCACAAACTCACTGTGTTTTTCCGTGTTTTTCAAAAGCGCGTCTGTTACGTCATCCCCTTCGTCGCTAAAGTTAACACCTTCGTCTGCAAGAGAACGTAAGTCAGTTTCCAGTTGCCCTTTACGGGCGGTCAACTCGTTTTGCGTTTCAAGCAGTTTTTCTTTACCCAGCGCTCCTCCCTCTATCTTTCCCTGCAACTTCCAAACATTTTCAAACTGCTCGTTTACTTTTTTAAGATTTTCAACTCTTTCCGCTTCAAATTCACTGAACATTTTCTGGGTGTCTTTCACTTCTTTCAAAAGTTCCCTGCGCACAGTCAATTCTTTATTTGACGCATCCATCGTTTTCACTATGTCACCGGACAGCTTGTTTAACTCGCCGGTTTCCTTTACAAGATTTGTTTTGCCCTGCTCTAACGTCTGAATGCCTTTTTTAAGATTACTGGTATCTATTTCAATTTTCTTGAAATCACTTAAAGATGTCAAAACATTATCAAGAGCAGAATCATAACCCATTGTCAGGTTAGAGAACGCGCTATTTCCCTTGATTTCACTTACTGCATCTGCCAGTTTGGCCGGGTCGTCCCCCTTATTCACCATGTCCCTGAAGTCTGTGATAAATTTTCGATCCATATCATCTAATGTGTCCCCCGGAGCAGTCATAAATTCATCAATACCTTCCAAAAGCACTTGTTTATTCTGTTTAAAAAGATGGCCTGCATCGTCAAGACGGGGACTGAGATCATTTAACGCAGCCCTGTTTTGAGTTATGGTTTCCTCAATGCCTTTCACTTGCTCCATGTTCAGATTCATGGTGTCATTTGCATTCTTGAAAGCCGATTCCAACCCCTTGACATCAAGTTCTGCCGGTTTTGTTTTGCTGAGATTATCCAACACATCCTTTAATGCCTTTTTTGAATCATCAATTTCTTTATTGACGGTGTCCAGTGCATCCAAATGCGCTTTATAAACAAGATCATCACCCATCCCGGCCGTATCTATCTTCATGCCTGCCAGTATGGCGTCTCTTTCTTTAGTCAAACCAGCTACTTTGCCGTCTAATTTACTTATATCATCTTCTAACCTGGCTATTTCATCCAGAGTATCTGCATATTTACTCCATTTGCCTGCCGCGTTCTTGTATGATTCGGCTATTTCTTTCTTGATATTATAGTTGTCAAGATAATTCTTATTGCCCAAAACCAGCAACTTAAGCTGTTTTCCAGACGAGTCAAGTGCATCCGGTTCAAGAACCTGTGAAGCTACTGCTCTTTGTATCTTGAACTGCCTGATTGCCGGATACAAACGTCTAAACGGCTGCGCAAGAGCCCCTTTTACTTTTTTTAACTTGCCGCTGCTTTCAACGACTTCTTCCCCGAGCTTCTTGTAAGAACAAATAGCTCCCGCAGCTGTGGGGCCGGCAGTAATCCCTGCGGCTATCATCGGGGTGTAATAAGGTGAACGCGTCAAAGTGCTGATGTCAGTGAAGCCCTCCCCTGCTTCTTTGAACTTATTCTTATAGGCCATGTGGTCAAAGCCAACCTTCAGTATTTCGTCAACAACCAAAAAGTCAACCAACTGGTCAGCTACGAAAAGCCCGGCACTGGCTCCCGCGCCTGCCGGGTTCCAGGACATCAATGCTGCCCCGCCCCTGGCCACTGCAACCCCTGTCACAATCGTGCAGGCTGAATTCATTGCAGGGCAAGTGTTGATTGTCGGGCTTTCCTTGATTTCAATGTTCATCCTCAGTTTGACACCGTCATCACCCTTCATAACCTTTTCATTTCCATCCTCAGTCGTCATCAATCCGCTCCACCTTATTTCCGGCCTGCAGCTGTGGCAGTCATCTGTCAACATACTCTCGCCCCAAAAGTCAGATGAAAACGTGCTTCCCCAAAATTTTTCATCAACATCTGCAACGCACGTGGCCCAAGCGGGCTCGTTTTCCTTGTCCCTCAGGTTATGTATTTTATCTCTGAAAACATCTTTTGTGAAATCTTCTCCCGTGTACTTGATTTTGTACCCGCCGTAGATTCCTGTGCCGGTGTCAAAAGAAATCAGCGCCGCAGTGCATTCACAGGCAATAAGACTTGCCAGCGCTTCAGCATCTTTCACAATCAAAGTCCGCCCGTCCTTGTCAACTTCCACCCTGCCCTCAAACTCAGGCAATATTATTTTCCAATTTCCATTGGCAAACACGCACTCGTTTCTGCCCGCGTCTTTTGCGTTCAAAGGAGCTTCAGTCAAACCCGTAATCACAAACGAATCAATCTTTGCCCTGTCGCCTTCACGTTTTGAAGTGGACTGCGACCCGAAATAACAACCGATCGGTTTTGCTCCGGAAGCAATCTCAACAAAAGCACTCACTGCTGTTCCAATTGATTTGTTGAGATCTTCTGATGAGTCTCCAAGAGCATTCTTGTCAATCACCAATTCAAAAATATTACTGCCGAACTTGGAAACATCGTGGTGAATCACACCGTAAGCTGGGTAGCCGATGTCCTTATTAAGAATATCAACCAATTCGCTTTCTTCTTTAGTCAAATTAGCCGAATCCCTAAAGAGCAACTTGACAACGTTTTTTCCGCCGACGACATCAAGAGATGTTTTTACCCTGCCATCTTTTTCAAGCAAATTATAATCCAGTTCAGTTCCGCTTAAACCCGAAGCGATTTCTTCAACTATTCCCTTAAAACTGTCTTCTTCGTTCTTAGGAATTACAAAAACTGTGTTTTTCATTTCAGCTGCATCTTCCGAACTCAGGTTATCCCAAGGCAAAAGAGTGCTCATGTGAAGTGCGTTTCCTTCACAGGCAGCTGTTTCACCGACATAGCTCGTTTCTACAAAGATACTGAACTGACTGCCTATTTCACCATCACGGGCAAAAAACACCGGCTTGAACTTTACTTTGTACCAACCGCATTTCCTAAGTAACTCTTCCGAGTCATAATCATTGTGTGAATCATAATCATTGTGTGAATCATAACCATAGTGTGAATCATAATCATAGTGTGAATCATAATCATAGTGTGAATCATAATCATAGTATATGTCTCCACCGGTGCTTATTCTACCTGAATTCACCATTTCTCTGTAATCACCGCTCACTATCTGCCCGTTAAAGTAACGTGAAACAACATTGGTTTTTGCCCGTTTCAACGCTTCTAAAGTCACCCGGTCATCCATCAGGAACAAGTCAACCCCGTTTAATATCCAGTCATCCTGCGGAACAAGACCTGACTGAAGCAACTCTTCAAAAGTGCAGATGTTTCTTTTAGATGACCCGCACCCGATATCCCTGATTTTCTTGCCTTCAAATGCTGTCAGTATCTTATCCATGAACCGGTCTGCTTTTTCAATTACATATTCAGCGGCCTGCATCCCATCACAGTACCCGTCACTGCAGTCCCCGCTCAAACCTGCTTTTGTCGGAATCGAGACAGTTTTTGTTATCCCGATATCCGGGTCGCATGAGTGAACCAGATACTCTGTCGTGAAATCGGATGTCTTCAAATCAGAGCCTATTTCCACGTTTATCATTATAAGCTCGCTTAAAATTTCTGTATCTGAAGATGTTTCACCTGCAATGAAAACACCTTTCTGGAAGCTGTCACTCACTATAGCTGCTCTTTTGGACACTCTTTTCAACCTAAAGTCAAACTGCGCGGTTTCACCGTCAAAAAGAGACCTTTTTGAACCTTCTGAAAAGTCAATGTACAACCTGAAATCGTTAAGAGGAATGAAATCGACAAACCTGGTTATCCTTTTGCCGCACTCGTTCTTGATAACAACTGAACTTTTTATTTCATCAAAGTAAGCAGTTGTTGAAACAAAATCAATTGACTCCGAACTGATTACCTTCAGGCAACCTTCTTCTTCGGGAACTATTTCCACAATCAAGCCCACTTCCCTTGAAACTGAAGTGACTTTTCCCGGCTTGTTCTTATAATAGACATCTGCGTCGATAACAAGAGTCCCGGTCATTCTCCCTGCCTCTCCGCTGTAACCTGAAGCATCAACTTCAATTTCAAAATGAGTTGTGTCTTCCGGTTCAAGCTCATCTATTGTTGACGATGCTTCAGTCTCGCTCAAATAATTCACATAAATATTCGGGTTGATCTCCCAGTCTTCTGCTTTTTCACTTATCCTAATGTTTTTGAAAGTAACCGAACCGCGGTTTTTCAAGACAAGTTTTTCTGCATTGCCGTCCAGTATATCAAGCGATTCCCCCGCCTTGAGCTTTAGCTTTACCTTGTTCTCAACATCAAGGGCTGCTGCCTCGTCAAGGAACACCACTGCATAGTCAAGCTCTCCTGAAACGTCCTGCGAGCCGTTTTCCCCCCTGAAAACAAGGGTTCCGACAACATCATCATCTTCAGCGTTGTTCTCGCTGTCATCCAAAGTGTCTGCCTGGAAAGTCACAAGGACAGTCGCCTTGTTCTCGCCTGAAAGCGAATCAGCTGAAAGCAATTCTATAACTGTACTTTCTTCTTCACCTGTCCCTTCAATCACCTGGTTTCCGTTGCAGTCAAGGACAAAAATTCCACCGTCAAGATCATTGCTGGAATAAGCGACAATGTTTGACAAATCAATCCCACAATTGTTTTTCAAAACGACTTCCATTGAATTGAACGCAGTGTCAAGGTCTTCTGAGCCGACCACAAACTCTGTCTGCGACGGGGTCACTTCAAGGCATTCCGCAATTACCTGCGCGTCTATTTTCGGCGCGTACAAGAGTTTTATCCTTCCCTGCGCTGTCACATACTCGTTGTCTTTCACTGCAAATATCTTGATTGTGGCCTCGGCTGACGCGGAATCCGTCGAGTCAGGGAAATAACCTGAAGTGAACGTGAGGTAAGTTGTCTCGCCAGGCCCGAGCAATCTTGTGATTGATGCGTCGTCGAGCTCCAAGCTGAAATCATCATCCGGAAAGCCCTCGTCGCGTTCAACTACAACCTGCAGGTCAGTGAGTTTTTTGCTTGAGCTATTTTTTATGGCAAGCTGTTTTGTCGCGGTTTTTATATTAAGGGGAATCTCAATCACAAACGGGTCTTCGTCAATTGCGATCGCCGCTTCTTTTCCGACACGCACAAGAATTGTCTCTTCGGCAAAGTGATCTGCTGAAACATTTACTGCAATGACTCCCGAGGCAGGCTCAATTGTGGTTGCGTAGACGCCGTTTCTTCCGCGGTTTCTCTTGTCTTTTCCTGTAATTGTTATTGTTTTGTTTCCAAGCGGTTTCCCGATGTTGTTGACCAGTTTTATCGTGGCGTCGGTAACTGCTTCAAAATCTCCCGCGCGAAGCACTGTTATCATAAACTGGGTTTTTTCACCTGCAACAGCCATTTCCGGCTCAACGAAAACACTGAGCCCCAGTCCCGCAACAACTTTAAGGAACAGCTCTTTTTCAATCAGCACTTCACCTGACCTTTTCACAATTATTTTTACTGAAGCCGAGTTGTTTTCAGCTGTCGGGACAAACACTGCCTCAAGGCCTGTTCCCCTGTTTTTCCCAAGGCTTTCAAGGTTGACTGCAAGCGCGTGCGCTTCGTCATCAAGCTGTGTCTGGGTTCCAAGGTAATGGTATGACACAAAGTCAAGCGATGCGTCAGAATTTAAAATTTCCACCTGCAAATCTTCAAGGTCTTGTTTTGCCTGCACTTCGATTCCAAGCGAGTAGACCGCGCTCAAGTACGCCTCACTTGCAGTCAGGTCCTTGATTTCTTCCCCGGTTATTGCCCTTGAAAAACCGTAATTCATGCAGATTTCCTGCGTGCATTCAACCGTATTTTGCGTCACTGAAAATTCAACGGGTGTGGTGGCTGCGTAAAGCGGCTGTTTTCCTTCAGAGTCAATCAAAGTTCCAAGTTCTTCGTCAAACGGGCTTCTTTCCATGCCGCCCAGGTTTATGTAAGTCCAGCCCCTGAAATTGAATTTCACTCTCTCGCCCAAAACCACGTTGTCTTTCACCTGAACTGCAAAGTCCACAACATGCGTTCCTTTCCCGACATCTTTTCCAACCACCTGCACCCACTTGTTCATCTGTCCTGAAAGCGTGGTTCCTGCCATGTCAATATCCTGTCCAAGCGGGGGGTTGTGGGTCGTGCCTGAAGACGGTTCTCCCATCGCCTGCATCACTCCCGTGATTGCAACATTGTCTTTTGCTGAAAAGTCGTTTTCTTCAAGGCCTGTCATCAAAAACAACCCTGCCTCGTCTGACGCGGCGGCCGTGTTCAACGCGACTCTTGCGCGGTACTGCTTGCTTTCAACAACGCTTTCTACCCTGTTTCCGAACCTGTCGAACAAGCCGATGAAAACCGCGCCCGTGGAATCCGCGGGGCTGAAAAGCTGTACATCTATGCGGTTTTCTTTTGAAGAGTCAATGTTTATGACATGGGAAAAGTATTTTGCGCTGCCAGGCGATTCAACGACTGCGTAAGCCTGTATGCCTTCAACAACGTCAAACTCGGCAACCCCATTTGAATCCGTGACAGTCGGCGACGAAAGCTCTTTGCCTAAAACCGTTGCCGCATTGTCAAATAAAATCACGCTTGCTCCTGAAACCGGGTTTTCTTCTTTTGTCACTTTGACCGTGACTTTTGTCTGCGTTGCGCTTATGTCAATCATTGGTTCCTGCGTGGTCGGAGTTTCCACTGGTTTTGCCACTCCGACTTTGGAGCCGACGTATGCCTTTGCAATGACTGTCTTGTTGTTCGGAACGTCGCTGAACTCCGCGCAACCGCTTGAACCGGTCAATTCTGACGGGATTCCCAGCACTTTTGACGCAGTCTCAAAAAGAACAACCGGCACACCGTTTAACGGTGCCTTGGTGTCTTCTTCGCGGACACACACTCTAAGGGTTGATGTATTTTCCTTGGTTGACAGCTCCATTGAAGCCAAAACTGATTCCCCTGCCCCGACATCTGTCCTGACAAACGGGACATAGTTGCCTGAGTAGACAGAAACCATGTATTTTTTTGACTTGTCCACAAGAACTTTTCCTGTCCCGTCGATGTCCTGCGATTTCACGAGAACGCCGTCCAGATAAACGTTTACGGCTGCTTCAAGGGGTGTTCCGGTCATGGTTCTTGCAGTGACGTTTATAAAGTCGCTGTTTGCAAAATCAGCTGTTGAAATAATCATTTCAAGTTTGTTTTCAGCGTTTGAAAGGACCTGAACGGCTTTTTCAGTCTGGCTCAAGTACTCTTCTTTTGACACCGTCACGTTGTAAAGTCCTGGTATCAGCCCTCTTAAAACTGTTTTTCCGTCAACGTCGGTCTTTTCAGAAGACGCGAGTTCTGCAACGCCTTTTGGGCGGGCTTCAACCTCCGCTCCTTCAACTGCATCGCCGTTTATGTCTTCAATGTAAACCAGTAAATCTGCAGGTTCGCTTTCATCGGCTTCAAGGCTTATGGAGAGCTCCTGGTCTGAGTTGAACGTGAATGTTTCGCTTTTTTCCTGATAGCCCGGGGATGTGAAAACAAGGTCAATGTCTTGTCCCTGCGGAACTATCGCTTCAATTACCCCGTTTTCTTTTATGGTGTATGTTCCAAGGTCTTCTCCTTCTTTCATTACCTTGACTGTGCCTTCCCTTACAATGCTGTCAAAATCGGTTGTGACTCTCATCACTACTTTCACGTTTGTTTTTTCAAGTTTTGAAAGCGAAAAATCCTGCTGAAGCGAAGTGAAATAAAAGGATTTGTCAAGGGTTTCGTAGTCATACTTTGTTATCTCTACTGTGCCGTAACTATTGAGCTTGTCGAAATTTTCTATTGTTGCAATTCCTTTTGAATCGGTTTTTCCGATAAACGAGCTTAAGGTATCCGGGTAGGTTATCCTGACATCAGCCCCTTCAATGGCTGCTCCTGTTTCCGCATCAACGACTTTTACCTGAAGCGTTCCAGAGGCGGGGGTGCCAAGCATGAAAAACGCGACAAGCCCAATGAAAAAAATCGTCAAAAATAACGGGAAAACAGGTATGTTCTTGTCTTCAAGCGCGTCTATTACGCGGTAAACAGGGATTCCGTGGTCATCCACAAAATCCATCAAACCAAAAAACTTGTTTTCCACGCCGTAATAAAAGTCGTTCAAATTGTCTTTAACTGACTTGGATGCCAACTTCATACCCCCGATAACCTAAATAATCACATGCGGAATTAAACCGCATTAACTTTGTTGCAACAAAAATATAAGTTTTAATAATTGAAACACTTCAGCATATATATTCTTTTTTATATACTGTTATAATACAACACATATCCGGACACAAAACCACCATGTCCACCATATACATTGTTTAACAACTTTCGCTTGCTGAGCCGGTGCACATGTCACACGACGATACTGACATGAAGTTGTCAACACACTGGAGATCAAGCCCTTCAACATAAGGCAACGTGCTCCTTGTTGCCCCCTTCCATTCTTCCTTGAGGTCTGCCCTTACACTGTCACTTACACTGTTTTCCCTTGCCAGTGAAACGCAGAACACAAACGGGACAGAAATGCCCCCGTCATCGGATGTCGTTGAACTCATCGGGGCTTCCATCGGGTGATAAATAATCTGGTTTTCTTCCGGTTCAAAATGAGTTGTCCCGTAACCCCCCGGTATTCCAAACCCCTTATCCACAATGGTAAAACAGGCATAAGCAGCTTCCGGAACCTGCGCGCAAAGCGCCGGCTTCAGGTTTACCTGGTCTCCAAAAGGATTTGAAATAATGCCTGATTCAGGGTACTGCACATAAGAAGTGCTTCTTGAGCACCCGTCAAAAACACCTGCTCCGTTGTCAACAGTGTACCTGAAGTACTTTGTGGGGAAAACCACTTTTTCAAGGAAACCTAAAGAATGCCTGTTTTTACTTGAATTCAGCCCTTCGCGAATAAAAAACTGCGCGCCTGAAAAAACACCATCAATTTTCCCCCTGTACTCAAGAGTGTCAAAATACAACGGCGCAAATTCAATGTTGCCGGCACTTGACTTCAGTTCCGAATTATTGCCTGAAAGAACACCCCCTATTTTTTCTGAAACACTGTCCATGTAACTTTCGGCAGTTATCTCGCCTGAAGCATAAACATCGTCGTATTCTGAATCAAGGCATTTTCTTTCAAAATCCGTTTCAAAATACGGGGGGGTTTTGGGGTCATAGTGCACCCACACCGGCAAAGAAACTTCCGAAGAATCCGAAACAGCCACTGAAATTTCTTTTGTGCAGTCAAGCCGTGATTTTTTTCCAAAATACTCTGCTTCACCATAAATTTTGCAATCCACAGGATAATCCGACCCCCTCGTCATGCAATCGCATCCCTGTGCGCCTGTTGATTCCAGGTCGCACAAGCCCCACGGTTTTATTTTACCAGGCCCCTCCAGATTCAGAATTTCGTCCTGGATCGCAAAGGCAATGTCTGCTGCTTTCATAAACCTTATCGGAACAGGGACAATCAGGCTTCCCTCCGGGATCACAGAACTGACGCTTTCTTCCCCAGTGAGATTGTTTGTCATGACTATCCGCGCAATCTCATCGTTGCTTAAGTCGGCCGGGGGCTTTATTTCCACTGCAAACGAACCGTCTTTTGAACTGAAACAATCATCTGGAAAAACAAAAATATTATATCTTGTGAGGCTGCCGACCAATCCAATACTATAGTCCCCGATATTTACAAGGTGTTCTGAATCAGTATCTTTAAACTCTCCAACCACGTCAAAAACGCTTGAAGTCATATTTGTCAATAAACTTGTCCTGACACCGGATTCAAAAAAATCCTTCACGACCGTGCAAAAAGTGCCGCGGTCAGTTGAAACAAAAATGGCTTCTTCAAGGTCGTTGTTAAAATACTTCTTCAAAAACATATTGTGGGTCTGGGCCTTAAACTGAAAAATCACCGTGTGAATCGCATCCATCCTTGCAAAATCAAGAGTCGCCGACTCCTTCAGAGAAGACTGGTAGTCAACAATGACACTGACCCTGTTTTTTTCAGTGTTTATTATGTTTACTATCATTACAAGAGCAATTACAAGAATCACCATCCCGACAAGCGGGGTAAACAATGTAAACCCTTTTTTCATCTTTTGCGACACTGACATACCAGGCAACCAGGTTTTTTTCATTTTAACACCTTTATCTTCAAAAACACTTTGTTTGTCTTCAAAAACACTTTGCTTGCACCTTACATAAATTGCTTTACCTGTCCCTTGCTTTCTGCAAAAACTGTTTTGCCGAAAAACCTGCTTTTTCAAGCCAACCGATATACCTTTCAAGCCACCCAAGGTACCATGCGGCATAAAACACAAACGTAAACACAAAAAGGCTTGCCCTGAAAAGCGTATTGTGGGTGAAATCCGCTGCTTCCCAGCCAAACCACACCCCGGTTGCAAGAGTCAATGCAATGCGGACCGGGTTAAACAAAAGAACTGCAAAAAAGCCAAGCCCCGCGCCGACTGCCCTGCTTTTCAGAGTCCTGTCAGTGCTTGAAAAGACAGCCGCAAAAAGAACAGCTATTTCAAGGTCGCCTGAGCAAATCCTTGAAATCACTGCCGTGAACGGGTAAAACAGGTCAGAAAAAATCAACGGCGCAGCCCCTGAAAAAATACCGGGCGTCATTTCTGCCCTGATTCCCAAAACCGCAAGCACTGCAACTGCAGAAACCGCGCTGAATGCCTGCAAAAGAGGGGTGAGCAAAAGGGAAATCAAAAACGAGACCGCTAAAAAAAGAACTGAAAATAATGCCGTGAACTTTGCTGCCCGGATTAACTCAAAACGAAGAATATTTATTGGAATACGCACTTTTTTCACCTTATGGGTGAAATGGATAAGGGCAAACATGTAATTAAAAGTGAGGGTGGCAAAAAAACCCTTGTAATCGATTACAGGAACTCAAAAACCGGGGCAGACATCGCAGAATACGCCGACTGCATGGAACAAGTGCTCTCTCTTTTGAGAACAAACGACGCTGACTTAGTGGTTTTGGCTGACCTGTATGAAAGGGTCTACGACGAAAAGCAGACAAAAATGCTCAAAGAAATAGCTGACCTGGCAAATTTGTTTGAAACAGAAAACCTTTGGGGCTACACATATCTCGGAAACGTAAAAACAGAAAGCGAAGTGACTTTAAGCGAGAGGCACAACCTGGTGGTCAAAATTGCCCACGACCTGCTTTTGCGCGACCCGATAAAGGCATACCTGACTCTTCTTGACACCCTGAAAAAAGAAAAAATGAGAGCAAACGCAGGAGGAAAAACCTATCCCGTCGTGTTCCTGAAAACACTGGTGTTTGTCAAAAACAAGCTTGAGGCAACCAATCTTATTTCCGTCACAAAAAACCTGATTTTAAGGCTTCACAAAGTCCCGACGGGACGAGGTTTTTATCACTCGTTTTTTGACGCGCAGATAAAGCCGTCTTTTGTGGGTTCAAGGCTTCTTTTCAAAACCGACGAAAAAGTTGAACTGGTTGACCAGTACAACGTTCTTGACGCGGAAGTGCGGGTCTACAGGCACCCTGAAAAAATCGCTTTAATGTATTACATCAACCCGCCCGAGTACTCGCTTTCGCCTGAAAAATACTTCATCTTGACAAAAACAAAAGAAGTCGTTGCAAAATACAGGCCCACAAACACAGAATTTTCAGATGCTTCCCAGTCAAGGAAATACTTCGAGCACATTTACCAGGCAACCATAAACGACATTGCAAAAGAAAACAGCATTTCCATCTCACCGCGGGAAAAAGAAGCGCTTGCAAAAATAGTGGCGCGCTACACAATCGGCTACGGCGTGCTTGAACTCCTGTTGTCTGACAGGAAACTGACAGACGTTTACCTTGATGCGCCTCTCGGAACCAAACCTATTTATGTTGTTCACGGCGAATACGGGCAGTGCCAGACAAACGTAATCTTCACAAACGAAGAAGCCCGCTCAACAGTATCCCGGCTCAGGGCGCTTTCAGGCAGGCCTTTTGACGAAGCCCACCCTGTCATGGACTTTAACCTATCCTCGCTCCAGACAAGGGTCGCAGTCATCGGCCAGCCCCTCAGCCCGCACGGCATAGCGTTTGCGTTGAGGCTTCACAAGACCACTCCCTGGACTTTGCCCCAGTTCATTGACGCGCACATGATTGACCACCACACAGCAGGCCTTTTGAGCTTTCTCGTGGACTCAAAGGCATCCATGCTCATAACCGGCTCAAGGGGTTCGGGAAAAAGCTCCATGCTTACCGCGCTCATGCTTGAGATCCTTCAAAACCTGAGAATCATCGTCCAGGAAGACACCCTTGAAATTCCCGCGCCGTACCTCAAAAGCATCGGCTACAACATCCAGCAGCTCAAAACCCAGAGTGCGATTTCCGTGGGAAGAACCGAAAACGAAGTAAGCCCTGACGAGGCATTGAGAACAGCGCTTCGTCTGGGTGACTCTGTCCTGATCGTGGGTGAAGTGAGATCAAAAGAAGCAAGAGTGCTTTACGAGGCAATGCGTATCGGCGCGGTGGGAAACGTTGTCATGGGGACCATTCACGGCGAAAGCGCTTATTCCGTGTGGGACAGGATTGTAAACGACCTTGAAGTGCCGAACACTTCCTTCAAGGCAACCGACATGGTCCTTGTCCAGGCCCCTGTTAGATTCAAGGGCTCGCTCAAACGGCACAGGAGAGTAATCCAGCTGACTGAAGTGAAAAAGCACTGGCAAAACGACCCTGCCGCAGAAGAGGGGCTTCTTGACCTGCTCTCTTTTGACGCTTCAAAAGACGGGTGGGACCTGTTAAAGGACAACTTCAAGGACTCCGAGTACTTCCCGAAACTCAAGCGCACAACCGGCATGAGCATTGAGGAAATATGGAAGGACATAAAACTGCGCGGAGAATCAAAAAAATACCTTGTCGACTCAAAAAACAAATTTGAAATCCCTGCTCTTCTGGAAGCCGAAAACACTGTTCCGATGAACAACAAATTACTGCTGATGGCTGAAGAAATGCGCAAATCCGGCGGAGGCATGGACTACGACAAGCTTCTTGAATCATGGAAAAAATGGGTTGACAACCGGTATGTGAAAGAAATAATTGCAAAAAAAAGGCTTGTTTCAACACGTAAAATCAAAAGGTGAAAAAGTGCGCGAAAGAAAAAAACAAAACCAGGCAAACAGAAAAACCCGCGACACCGAAAACATTGATGTCAAGCTCCCGGGATCACTGATTTACGGGGAGCGCGAAACAGATCCGGTCACAAAAACCGCTGATTCAAAAAAACCAGGAAAAAGCGGTTTTGTGAAATTCTGCAAGTGGAGCTACAGGCGCATAAAATCAAAAAACTCCAAATTTGACGAAAAATACAGGCAGGCAATTGACTTTCTCGGCTGGAACCTCACTGCAGACGAGTTTGCTTCAGGACAGAAAATGTCTATGGTCCTTGGTTTTGCATTGTCTGCAGTGATTGGACTGTGCGCATCCTACTTTGGCCTGATTTCATTATCAGGCGGCATTTCAATGGACAATCTTCCATTCCTTGGCATGCTTGCGGTGATTCCGATGGCCGCTTCGGCGATGGTTGTCAAAATGCCTTTAAACGCTGCCGAAACAGAAAAAATGAACTCCATGACTTACGTTCCTGAAATCGTAAATTACCTTGTCATGAGCATGAAGCTGTCGCCAAACCTTGAAAAGGCAATCCAGTTTGCTGCAGAGCACGGGCGGGGAAAGATCGCCGACGATTTCAAAAAGCTGTTGTGGGACGTTGACATCGGAGTATACAACACTGTTGAGGAAGGCCTTGACGACCTCGCGTACAAATGGGGGGACTACAGTTCTGTCCTGAAACACGCCTTGATGCAGATTCGCGCTTCAGTGATTGAGGCAAACGATGCAAGGCGCCTTGCGTTGCTTGACAAGGCGGTAGCCGATGTCATTGAAGGAATCAAGGCGGAAATGAGCACTTACTCGCGAAAACTGCACGCGCCCGCGATTTACCTTTATTACCTCGGGGTCCTCCTGCCGCTTATGCTTGTGATCATCCTGCCTATCGGCTCCGTGTTTACCGGGGCAGGCCTTGCTGACAGGAACCTCTTGTTTGTGCTCTACAACATAATCATACCGACAGCCACTTTCCTTTTTGCAAGAAACCTCCTCAAAAAAAGACCCCCGACTTACACCCCGCCGGTCATCCCCGATGACTTTCCGGGAATCCCCCCAAAACACAAGTTGTTTTACGGGAAAAACAAAAAAACATTCCCTGTCCTGGCACTTGCAATAATTGCTGCTTTGGCTGTTCTCCTGTTTTCATTCATGGCAAACAACACAATTACTCAGCTTAGCTTTTCAGGCACCGACTTTGGCATCGACCCTTTTCACATGGTCACGCTTGAAGAGGCAAAAAACAACATCTGGGGAACTTTCAACGACACCGGGTTTGAATGGGGCGGAATAAAATATGTCACTCCGATCTGGATGATCTACGGAGTTCTTTTATCGGTTGTTTCCTTTATTTCAGTTTACCTTTACTTTGACTCAAAATACAAAAAAGAAGCCCAAGACCACATCAAAAAACTTGAGGACGAATTCAACGACGCGATTTACGTGCTTGCCTCAAGGCTCGGTGAAAACAGGCCCATGGAAGAAGCCCTTTCCCACTCTGTCAAGTTTTTGGGTCCGGGTTCTCTTGTCGGGACCGAGATTTTTGCAACAATCACCAAAAACATATCAATGATGGGCCTGACCTTGCGATCCGCAATCTTTGACTCAAATTACGGGGCGCTGAAACATGTTCCCTCCAACCTGATCCAAAGCGCAATGACCATCTTAAGCGACTCGGTAGAGCTCGGGACAAACGTTGCGGCGCGCTCGATTATGTCTCTTTCCTCGCAGATCCGGGATTCAAAGAAAATCGACGAGAACTTGCGCAAAATGCTTGAGGATCTGACTTCCATGATGAACTCAATGGCGATAATGATTGCCCCCATGGTTCTTGGAATCACCACCGCGCTGCAGAAAATCGTGCTGAATGCCCTGACCAATATCACAAAAGCGACAAGTCCTGGCGGAGCGAGCGCTGCAATGGGGACAGGCGGAATGGGCAATATGCTCTCAGGCGCAGGCAGCGCCCAGCAGGCAGCAAACATAATCAACCCCACTGATTTCCTTTTGATAATCGGGTTTTACGTGATTGAGCTTGTCATCATTTTGATGTATTTCACCATGAACATCCAGGAAGGGGACAACAAAATAATAGTCAAGATGGCCATTGCAAAAATCCTGCCTGTTGCAATCATATTTTTCATAATAAGCACTCTTCTTGCAAACAATTTGATAGCAAACGCGGGTTGATCTCAAAAATGAAAAAAACAACAATGCCTGGTTTAAGAGGACAGGAATTTGACATTTTCAAAATACTTCTCGCAGTCGCTTTCGCGCTTGCCTTGACTGCCATACTTTCCGGTTTTGTCAACAGCTTGTGGGACGAGACCTGTGAGTTTGACAGCAACAAGATAGTGAGCGCAATCCACGCGGCAAAAGCTGTTCCTGGAGAGGTTTTGAAGATTGAAGACGTCTGCTTTAACAAGGGGAGCAAAATCACTGCCGAATCTTACGCGATTCAGGCAAAGCTTGTCGGGCGCGACGGGGGATGCATAAAATTCAGCGGCTGCCCAAAACAGGCAACGTGCCCGAACGAATTTGAAGCAGAATTCAACGCAAGCAACACAAAAGACTTTTTCGTTGTGTGCGGGCGAAGCACTGACCCCGTGTGTGTTTTCGAGCTTCCTGAAAGCGAGTATTATGTGTCGGGATGCACGATTTACCTTGACGGAAAACCCTGACAAAAAAACAATAACAATAAATAATATCAAACACAATTCAGTATTCACTAAGAATATTAATCAAATCCAGTATTTGCTAAAAATATCAATCAATGTCAATACACTAAAATATTACAAAAATATTAAGATATTATCAAAAAAGATATTATAAAAATCTTCAGAAAAGGTGATTCAATGAAAAACGCTTTGAAAGGACAGGCATTCGACACATTCAAACTGTTGATCGCGGCAATTGTTGCGATTTCCATTCTTGGGGTGATGATGGGAATTATCGGCGGCACAACACTGCCCGGTTCAGACCCGAACCACGAGATAAAGAGCAAATTAAGCAGCGCAGTGATAAACGCCGGAAACACCGTGACCACATCCACAATAAAATTCAAATTCGGTGACACCTACTGCATCACGGCCTTGAAAGGAAACTCGGGCCTTGACGACGACCAGATTGATTTTGACGTTCAGCACAACGGAATAGAAATAAGCCCGGATGACTCCAAATGCATACAGGCAAAAAGCACTGATGTAAACGGGAGAGCAGCAATCAAATGCGACCCGAGCACCGCCACGTGCACAATAACAATCAAACCGGCATTGAACTGAAGCGAAAGCTTGAACAAAACTGAAGCAAAAGCTTAACAAAAAAGAGGTATGAAAAATGAAAAAAGGAGACAGCTCATGGGGTGCGCTTTACCTGTTGATTGTGCTTGTGATTGCAGCCGTGCTCATAACCACTGTAATAAAGCCCATGTTCAGCCAGTCGCAGGAAGCCGTGACTTCAAAAAAACTCCCTTCCTCAATGGGATTGATCGGACTGGCTGCCGTTTTCAGCAAAAGGCAGGAAAACACTGTTCTGGAAAAGCGCGCTGAAGACACAAGCACACCCCCAAAAAAAAACCTTGTTCAAACCTGTTTCACAGCATTTTCAAGTGTGCCAAATGCCAGCGCACAAGGGTGAACCGATGCGCCGCCTGCACGGACAAGAAGAAGCGCCGATTGAGCTTCTGGTCGGGATAATCATGTTCATAATGGTCTCTGTCCTTGCCATCCAGGTAACGACAAGCATAAACAATTCCATCTGCAGCGAAAAACTGAACAAGGCACAGATTGACATTTCCTCAAACCTCAAAAGTGCGCTTACAGGCTCAGAATTCACTGTGCAGACCTTTTCGGTTGACATCCCAAGCTGTCCTGAAAAAAAAATAAAAAGCCTGAACATAGAAAAAATAACCGACCCCAACATCTGCCAGATTTACTGCCGGCCGACCAAAAACACCTGCTGGATGACAGTGCTTGAAGTGCACGGCGAAACAGAAGGGGAAATAGAAAAAGAATTCATGTGCATCAACATCTCGCCTGAAACAGAAATAATCCCGGAAGACGACGAAGACCTGTGCAACTGGGACAAAATGAGGCAAAAAACAGGCATAACAAGCACAACACCTCTTGAGCAGTTAAACCTGGGCCCCGCCTACTACAAATTCACTTTCAAAAGAGACACCGGAATGACCCCAAAAATAAAGGTGTGCATTGAATGAAACTTGCCAAAAAACAACGCGGGATAATGCTCTGGACAATGTCAAAAATCACTTTGTTTATTTTCATGCTCGGCCTTGTCACTGTATTCTACCACTTCCTTATCTACACAAACACGATTACCCTGCAGGAAAACGCAAAAAACACTGCAAAAAACATGATTTCAAAACTCGACGAAGTGCGCTTCAGCACCATGACCTGCAAAGAAGAAGTGATTCCCATTGATTACAGGTTTCGCGCAGGGGAAACCGACTTGTCTTACCTGATAAGAATTGAAAAAACAAAGCTAAAAATCGGAGATACGCAAGAGGAAAAAAGGCTTTCGGTTCAGATCAGAAGCTCAAAAGACAAAGAACTGCTTGGAGCATCAGACACGATGCTTGCGGAAAACGAAAAAATAAGCTTTTACAAATGCCCCTACAGATTCGGTTCGGCAGACGACGACTTCTTTTGCCAAAAGGAACTGGAAAAAAGCAATGGGAATGCATCACTTGACATCTACCCAAGTGAAAAAAACGAAAAAAACAACAATCTTCAAAGCTCTTACATCATTATAAAAAAAGGATTTTTTAAAGGCGACGAAACAAAACAAGGGATTTGTGTCGTGGACTGTTTTGACACAGACCAGAGAACCTGCCTGAAAGCAATAAGGACAGTTGATGCGTGTGAATGCTAAAAGCCAAAAGCCAAAGACTCCAAAGGGGTTTATCGGACCGATTGGTTTTGACCTGCCAAGCATAATGCCAATCGTTTTTGCCATAATAGTTTTTTTCAGTGCCGTGAGCTACTCGTACACCACCGTGAACGAAAAAAACAACGTTCTTGACTCAATAGAATCATCCATCAAAATAGCCGATATCTTAAAAGGAAACTCTTACCTGTTCTTCGACGCCACAGATTCAGGCGCAAAAAACAAGTTTGCCTCAAACTGCGAAAAAGCAGTTAACATTGCGCAGTCAAAAAACATAAACTTCGCGGCCACTTTTGTAAAGCTTGACTCAAGCTCAAGCATTGAATGGCTGATTGAAAACAAGGAAAGCGAAATTGACTCCTGCACAACAGCAGACGGCAAACACCTTTGCTGGTGCGGCTTTTCCCCAAAAAAATTTGATTCAAACCTGTCAAAACAATTCTGGAGCATTTCTTTTCCCGTAACAGTTGACGTAAAACCGCCCGGTTCCGGTCCGGAGGACATTTACCCGCAAAGTTACCTCAGGAAAATAATTGTGGTGGTGTGGAAGTGATTGCACGCGGACAGGCAAGCTTTTTTGACGCGCTTACATTCCTTTTGATAGTGTCGGCAATTTCAGCCGCACTTGTTTTGTTTTCAACTTCTTACGGCCTGCAGGCTCAAAAAGCCCTTTACAACACAATTGACCTCGACTACACAAACAGTTTGATGAACGCATTGCTTCACGCAAAATACGAAACAGGTGAAAAAACATCAGGAAACTACCCTGTCAAAGAATTTGTTATCCAAGCAGTGAAAAGAGAGCTTTCCTTTGTGGGTTCGTCTTACACAAAAGACAAGCTGATCTCACTTAACAGTCACACTTACGGCGAAACAAAGCTAAAACAGACTCTGAAAGAGTTAATGGGCCCTGTTTTTTACCAGAAGGGATTGATCTTTTTAATGACTGACATCGACAAGCCGAATGATAAATTTGTGTACTGCCTGTTTCATGAAACAGGAGATAATCTGGAGTACTGCAGCGACTCTGGGTTTACAGAAATCAAAGACATTTCAGGCCACATCTCAAAAAAAGAAAACGTTTTTTCTGCCAGCTCGCTTCTGGCAATCCCCATTAACAAACTAAATACAAACAAAGATAAAACCCCAAGCAACACAACAACTAAAATAGCCACATTTATAATTGACGAAAACTTCAGGGAAAAAAGACACGTAAAAATGACTTTGATGCTTTGGGATTTATAAACTGATTGCGGTTGATCTGCAAACCAAGTTGATTTGCAAACTAAACTATCACAGCTTAAGTTTTTCATTTATTTTTTTGACAGTTGTTTTTTCCCTGCACTTGGGGCATGTGAACGTGACAAAGTTGCCTTCCGAGTCAACGCCGTCAGCGCAGTGAGAACACATTGCAGAACCGCAATTAGAACAGAACACAACCCTTGTGCCTGCACTTCCGCAATTCGGGCATCCTTTTTTGCCCGATGATTTTTTCATTTCCACAAACTGCGATTCAAAGTTATCGCCTGATTCTTTTGAAATTGACTCCAGGTCAATATCGCCTGTTAACAGCGAGTCAATCGACTCAAATGAATCCTCCCCAAACCTTTCAGCAAACAATCCACTGTCCGCTCCTGAATCATCTTCAGTCCCGCCAAGAAGACCTTCATCAGAGGAACCCTTTTCGGTTCCAAGCCCAGTGTCTGAATCCGAAAACAAGTCGTCAAAAGAAGCCTCGTCAACTTTGACTCCGGAAACCTCTTCTTCTTTTCCCGCAGGCGAATCACGGTCGCTTTCCTGCCCGCGCCTTCCGTGTCTTTTGGGCCGCCTGCTTCTTGCGTGCTTTTCTTCTCTCGCGGTCTTGTCTTCTCCTGCGGGCTGCCGGTCGCTTTCCTGCAAAGAAAGCGTTTGTGACTGCAATCTTTTTTGTCTTTCCATGCGGCGCTCCTCAGGAGTCTTATGCTTTAACTTGCTTTTTTCCTTCAGTTCTTCAAGGATAACCAAAGCCATCTCGTCAAGCTCTTCTTTTTCAAGTTTTGCTTTCTTTTTCTTTTGTTCTTTCTCTTCCTTCAACCTGTCCTCAGAAAGCTTTTTCGACAACCCCTCTATATCAATGGGCTTGACTGTGTGGGGAATGGAATCTTCCGGCGGTTTTTTAAAGTCTGATTTTATCATGTCGTCGAGCTCCTCGACATTCACTTTATCATTTTCGGCATTCACACTGTTGTCTTTACCGCCTGCCTTGCCCCATCCAAAAGCTGCGCTGCCCAGGTCATCTTCCGACGCGTCTTTTTTCTTTTTTCCCTTGTGCAAAGCAAAGCGTTTCGCATAAGATTTAACTGAATCAAAAAAACAGCCCGAAACAGAAAAAATCCCTCTCGAAACATCCTTTGCTTCTTTTTTGAAACCTGATAAAATGCTTAAAGCAACACCTGTTTTCGGGATCATACCTTTTCCCGGCGTTTCTGCGATTTTTACAGTTTTTGCGGTTTTCACCTGTCTGACAAACTTATTCAGCGGCTTTCCCGTTTTTGCTTTCGCGTAATTTATTGGCACACCGACAACTGTTTTTGAAGACCTGATCCTTTTGAACCTAAGGAACAACATGACAAAAATCGATATAAAGAAAACTGACGGCAGAAAAAGATCAAAGGCACCCGGAACATGAAAAACAACAGCTGCAATTGATGAAACAAAAAACCCCATCACAACAAAAACAAAACCCATCACCATGCCGAGGCCGAGCTTGTATTCAGGCGAATTTGCGCGTATGTCCGGCCAGCCCACCCTGATCACAAAATAACCCAGTGAAAGGGAACCCAAAGCAGCATACAGATAAGCGATAATTTCAATCATTCAGTCACACCATAAACAAAACCCGTTTTCAGGGAAAATCACTATAAACATTAATAAATTATAAAACATTATATTGTTATATTCAATGTAATTATTGTTATATTCAATGTAATTATTGTTATACCTAATGTAATAATTGCACCATATTTAATAAAATGATATACAAACAAAAGCTAAATATAGAAATATAAATATACAAATAATTGGGTGATCAGATAATTGATATTGCACTTTACTGGCTTGGCTCCGCAGCAAATGTCGCAAGCAGCTCGCTTGTTTTTTCACTGATTTCATTTCCTTTTGTGGTAATCAGTTACTTTTTTCACGCTTACATAAAAGATCGCTTTGAATTCCCGTGGATTTTAAATTTGTTCATCGCAACATTGTTCGGTTCGGTTTTGGCAGTCATCGCACTGATGCTCATGCCCTTGCTTGTGGCAGGGCTTCTTTTGATGGTCTGGACATAAAAAATGAAAGCTAAAAGCAATTGCAAACGGTGTAAAAATGATCTTAAAACAAGTATTTTCAATATTTTTGTGCGGAATCCTTCTGCTGTCACTCCCACCGATAACCCTTGCGGCAAACGGAAACCCTGTTTACAGCGCAGGCAGCGGCGAATCCACCAGCTACTCTCCGACAAGCCTTGAAAGCACTTGCAAAACCACGCGCCTTCTGCCCGAAGAAGTCCTGAAATTGTGGGATAATACAATCGGTGAAAAATCAACTTCGATAATTCCCATGGACGAAAGCGCGGAATCAATAAACGGCATTCCGCAAAGCAACATCAACCCCAACGCCTCAATAGTAGGCGACAACGGCGAAACAGTCACTGAAGTGCCAAACGAGCTCATCCCAACAAAACACTACGCAAACCTTCTTGAAAACGGAATGATTACCGGGGAACAGATCTCCGTAAGCTACTCCACAAAAAAAACCGTGCGGATAGGACGCGCGCACGAAAACACCACACTTGGAAAAACCGGTGGAAAAAACAAGCCTTCCGGAGCATATGTTGTGACTCCGACAGAGAGCAGGGACTTTGAAGTGCGCGAAGAAGGAAACCCTGACGACATTGCTCTTTTCAGCGACTTCCAGAAAAGATTCAACCAAATGGTAACAACAGGGATAGTGCTTTCCTTTGTGGGACCCGGCTTGTTTGAAAAGGCCTACCTGAAGTATTTCGGGCCAAAAAAACCCGCCGGAAAACTCTTTGGGAAAAACGTGCAAGCGCAAAAGCTTGAAAAAACAATGCCTGTTTCACACAAGGAATTCATGAAAATTAGCGATGACCTCGACAAAGAGCTGGACGAATTGAGCAACACCATAAACCAGTGCATTGGCTGCAAAAATTTTCTCAGGGCAGCCGTGAACAAAGAAGGTATTGAGCCGGAAATGATTCAGGGTCTTCTTAAAGGCACAGAAGGCAACCCGGGTTTCAGGGCACAAGTACTAGGCTTTCTTGAAGACTGGTCCAGTTATGCAACGAAAAAAAACCAGCTCATGCTGCACGAATGGCAGACCGCGCAAAGATATGAAGACCTGATAAAAGGAAAACTGATGGGCAACGGTGCCCTTGAAAATGCACCACTCGGGCTTATCACGCCTGGAAGCAAATTTTACGGTTACGCTGACGAAGTCGTGGAGGTCGTTTCAGGGAACAACACCTACAACGCTCTTCACATAACAGACCCTGAAAAAATAGGGGACTTATTTGCAGTCACAGACCTTACAAGACCCAGGCCGCAGTGGTTCAGGGACATCATGGTGGAACACTACAACGAAATCGAAATAGACGCAACGTCAAGACTTAAGGGCATGCTCTCAAAAAATGGGTTCAAAATCCATCTTAAAGACGGAAGGATAATAGACGCCTCCCCCCAGAAGATGAACGAAATAAGCGACCTTACCCAGATAAGCCACATTGAAGTAAAGGGCGGGGCATGGGACATACCAAACGACTGGTATGAAAATGAAGGAGAAGAGCTTTGGAGAAGATTCAACGGCTACATTGATTCAAGAAACTTTGAAAAAGAAATCGGAATGGAAGTAGGTTACTCAAAAGGAATAAAAAGCACGGAGAAAGGCCTCATAGCAAGAGACAACACTTATATCATTGACAAAAAGGGAAGGCAAAACATAATCGAAAAAGGACAAGTAATTCCGGAAGGCTCCCACATTGTGCAGGAAGGCACGTTCGTCACTCCGGGAATTGGAAAAGAAATACGCGAAAAGAAACTTCAATGGGGTATGAGACAACAGTACGCAAATTCAGTTGATAACATACAGGAAGTTTTGGACAGCATACTCGGCCCGGGCTGGAAGCCGAAATACATAAACCCTGAAGAGACAGCAAAATACAACTTTGAACGGTGGATGCTTTCACTTGACATGACAAAAGCATGGGGAGACGGAAGCACTGTTGCAAGGCAGTCAATCGAAAGGTTCATGACAGTAAATGCGGTGGGTTTTGTCAGAGGGACCCTGCTGATAAACCTGTTCAGCAAACTTCACCTCGGCTCGTTCACAATCTACCCGGGCCCGATAAATGCGCCGGGACTGGACTCGGGTGAAAAGCTTTACGACGAAGCATACCTGGACATATTTGCAAACTACAAGCTTGACGACGGCGACTTTTTCAACAAATACTGGCTGAACAACTTTGTCATGCCCCTCCCTGTCATAAAAGACCTTTTCGCAGACGAAAACAGGGCAGGGCAAGTTGACAACATGGCTTACATTGACTCGACGATAGAAGGGATAATTTCAGGCGGCAATCCCAAGGTAAAGCTTGGAAGCCTCGCGAAAGCCGATTCAAACAAATCGCTTGAAACGTTTGACATAATAAAAGACTTCAACAACGTGCCTTCAGAAACTTTCGCAACTGAATTCCCGAAGCCGAAAAACAGGAAAATCGGAAGAACACTCCTTTCAAAAACAAACGAAGTGAACATTGAAAGCACTATCGGGGGAAATGACTCCGAAGGGATCGACCTGTCGTACTCGATGGGTGAAAACGAGCTCTGCGACCAGAAACTCCTTTCAAAAGACATTGCGACAATCCCTTACCTGAACAGGGAAATGTCGCTTACAGACCCGATGACTGCCGGGCTTGAACTGTTCCCGGGCCTCGGGGACATAATGGTGTGGGGTGTGGAGACAAAGTTCTCGGAATGCATTGATGATTCATATTACCTGATGCTTTACACTTCATTAAAAGAAGACTCAAAATCCCAGGACGCAGTAAGAGAACTGCAGGACGCGGCGTCCCAGGCGACAGCGTTCTTTGACAGCGCCGGCGTTGCTGAAAACGGCGCGTCGCTTGATTCAACTGCCCAGGAAATACAAAACAAGATATCAAACATGTCAAAAGCGCAAAACATGCTTCAGGCAAACGCGAAATTCAAGCACGGGTTCACGGGTTCAAACAGTTCGGACGGGCTGTTTTATTTCTGGTGCAAGGAATGCGAAATAACCAAAAACAGCGAAAACGGCCGCGAATGTTATGAAAACAGCGAGGGAATAATGGTATGCATTGATGCTGCGGAAGGAAACATAACCGGCTCTGAGGGAAACCCGATTATCGGGTGGGGGTCCCCGACCGCTGACCAACACCCTTTCTGGGGAGAAGACTTTGCAAGAATACAAAGAAAAGACATGGGGATTCCAGCAACAATGATTCCGCAAAGCATGACTTACCTGACCCTGCCGGCCGCAAACGAGACAATGTTTATAATTGACAACAAGGGCTACTCCTGGATACACTCAGAAGAAGCAAGCAATTGTTTCGGGAAAGCGGTTGCAGACCAGACCGGCCAACCCCTGCAGTCCAACAGCTTGTTTGAAGTGCTCGGGTTTGTCATCGCAGTGGAAACAACAGACGGGGTGGGTTCAGTTTCAGACAACTCCATATTCTTTTCAGGCAGTGATCTGAGGGTGATTGGTGAAGACAAATCAGAAATGACAATCTCGACAGACAGGAAAACAGGCCTTTCAGGAAACCTCAAAGGCGCAGAAGAACGCACTTCAATGGGTGAGATGACAAACATTTACTTCCAAAACGGTCTCGTAACCTGGAAAAAGGGAACAGACAAGCTCATAATCTGGATCTACTCGCTCGGGAGCGCAAACAAGCAAAGCGTGCAGAACATGGAAGTAACCCCAACAAAAATAACCAACGAAATCAACGGGTGCGTTGCAGAATGGGCATTTGACCTGCAGATAATGGGCGCTGCAAACCCGCTTGCGCAAAAAGACGTTGCGGGCCTGCAGCAAGGTCTTGATACGATCGGGCCTGTCCAAATCTTTGAAACAGACGACGAAATATTCCAGTTCACTTCAAAACTAGAGGACATCTGCCGGTATTACCTGAAAATCTACAACAAAAAAACAAGGGAATGGACCCAGTTTGAAATAGAGGACGTAGTCACGGTCCCGGGCGGATTCAAGATAATCGGGGTCGAGGACGAGGAACACACCCTGCTTTTCAGGGTCGAGGACGGAAGGCCAATTCTCACTCACAACGGGCAGGACCAGTTCATAAAATCAGCAAGCGCCAAAAACGGCACTTTTTATTACGACCCGTCAAGCGGGACGTGGTACGCAAGCAACAGCCAGTTGATTCCTTTAAGCGACCTTTTCAAGCAAAACGGGTTCAAGGTTTCTTCAGACAACGGCCAGACCTCGGCTGTCCCTGGACAAAATCCGATAGGAAGCCTTGTGATAAACAACCCGGGCGCGCCAATTGCGCCGCTTAATCTGCCGCTCTTCCCGCAGGAACCCGCAATGCTTGCTTTAATGCTTCTTGCAATGCTTTCTTCAATGCTTGCAATCAGACTTAAAAGAACGGAGGGAAACAAATGACAGAAAAAGAAAACAAATCACCTGAAAATACAGATGAAAAACAGACAGAGGAAACACAAGAAAATCCAGTTCAGGAAGAACAGGACACCACCCAACAGGAAACAAACGAAGACGATGAAAACAAGCCGTTCACAAACGCAAGGGTAGATCGCCTCATGAGAAAAGCTCTTTCAAAAAAACTCATGATAAGAGGAAAAGTCCGCGATGCAATGAACGATTTCCTGGGGGAAATCGGCTCAAAAACAACAAAAGAAATGGGCCAGACTGAATACGCGTACATTGAAATGGACGACTTCATGAAAGCCACTGAAAAATACAAAAAAGCCGAATACCTTGACGAAGAAAAACAAAGGATAGTTGCAAGCCTTGAAAAGCTAAAACTTGACATCAACGCGCTTATCCGCGACCTTGAAAGGTTATGATTTCAGAAAATGAGGGGGTTTTTCCCCTCAACAAATTTTTTTATAGTTCAGGATTCAGACATAGATAAATTTTTTTAGAATTCAGACATACATTGAGTTGCCTGAATTGTTTTTTGTGAACTTTTCTTTCTCGTTTTTGAGCTTGTCGTAAACAATCTGCAGCTGGTTGTCAACAAGTTTGGCTTCTTTTAAAAGCGGTTTTATGTCAAGGTCAAACTTAAGCAGCTTGCTTAACTTGGTAATCACTGCCGCAGCAGAGTGATAGTCAGGTAGGTCTGCGGGAGTTTCTCCAAGAATACTCAACGCAGGCTTTTTGTCTGAATGGCACCGCACAAGCAAGAGAGCAGAAAGCCCGGAACTTATGCCGTCATTTATTATTTCAACATCAAGCGACTTGAGCTTTTCAACCTCGGCGTCAGTGCTTCCAAACCCAAAAACCTTGGGTTCGGCTCCGTTCTTTTTGTTGTCAGTAACCTTCCTGCGGGTCTTTATCCCGCTAAGCGACACCATGCTTTTGAAATTTCTTTTGCTTGCCCAGTCATAAATCGCGTCTGACACTTCGTAGCTGACCTGCATCGGCAGCGCATATTCAGAAATGATCAAAATAATATCCATTTTTTCGCTTGCATAAATTCGCGCTGAATGAAACGGTTTTCCGTTGTGTATTATTACAAACGGGGGAAACTTGTCTGAATCAATGAACCCTATTTGTTTCATGTCAAGTTTTTCAATCAAATACTGTGCTGCGATAACACCGACTTTTCCGCTTCCGCTGAACCCCTCGATGAGTATCGGGGAATCAAGTGAAACATCTTCAAATTCAACTATATTCGTCATTTTTTCACCTTAATCTGCTGCGAGTTCAAAAACAAAAATCTTCAAAAACGCTTTATATGCATTAATAAAAAAATATGATTCAATATAATAACATTGGCATTCAACCCTGATAACATCGGCACTCAACGCTGAAAACATTAAGTTGCATTCAAACAAGCAATCCGCTGAAAAACAAAAACACAAAAAGTGCGCATGGGAGCATCAAAGCCGAATAAAGAACGCCTTTCCTGATGTTTCCCTCCTGCAAAGCCAGGAAAAACGATGCGATAACCGAATACAAGGCAAGGTAAATGTGGGTTCCGAAAACAGCGTTTTCAAGCACTTCTTTTTTAAGTGCCGAATCCATTCCGAAACCGATTTCAACAAGCCCTGAAAAATCAAGCGACGAGACCATACCAAGCAGTATTCCAAGTATGGCCGGCACAAAAAAAGCACCTGCCAAAATCAATGTGTACTTCTCAATAGACAAAGAAGCCTGACTTTCCCTGTAAAGTGACCTCACTTCGTAAATATCATCTGCGACTTCGCGCAGGGCTATGCTCATGTCAAAACCTGTTGAGTAACCCTGGCTCAGGAGAACGCAGGCTCGCCTGACAAGGGAAGAATTGCACCGCCGCCAAAGCCCGTCAAATGCCTCCGGAACAGGTGCCCCTGCATTTATCTGTTTCAGGGTCAGCGCAAATTCATCGGAAAGCCACGGATAATTCGAAGAAGAAACCGACGCAAGCGATCGTTCAATTGGCGAGCCTGCAGGAAAAGAAGACATTTGGTAAAGGGCGTCAGGCAAAAACAGCTCTATCTGGCTTACTCTTCTTGCGCAGATCATTCCCGCTGAAAAAAACACAATCAAGGGAGGCGCAACTATTGAGAAAAACAAAAGAATCCCCTTCATTGAACTGACTGAACCGCCTGTATCAAACAAGTCAGATGCGGCTAAAACCAAAAAAACCAAAAAAATGCTTGCAAGATAAGACAAATCAAAAAAACGGTAAATGTCTGTTTCCCCAACTACCCTTGACAGCTCTTTTGACAACACTAACAAATTGTCTTTTCCAAAAACAATATCTGAAATCAGTCTCATTTGCATCACTTCACAACCTCATTTCAATCATAATTCACAACCTCATTTCAATCATAATTCACAACCTCATTTGCATCACTTCATAAAAACAGGGGTTTTTGAACGGATAAAACACAAAACACCCAGGTCAATCAACGGAAAAACAACTGCGGGAATTAAGAGCGCCTGCATGGGAGTAAAAGACAGGTAAAGAAAATTTGAGCCGACAATAATAAAAGCCTGAAAAAGCGCCGGCACTATTGCTGAAACCGCAATAAAAACAAGCGAAAACACAACCAATCTGCCGTTGTATTCAGTCATTTCAGATTTTTGCTTTGAAAGCTGTTCCTGCGCAACAGCCTTCAGCGGTTCTCCCGCGGTTCCTTCATCTGGTTTTCCCTGCTCGTACACTGAAATCATGTGGCGAACACATCTTTTGAGATAAACTGAATCAACGCGCTCCCCAAAACCATTTAACGCGGACTGCACCGAAGCACCTGCAACACGAATATCCAAAAGCACGATCCCCATTTCTTTTCCGGCTTCCCCAAAAGACGGGTTGGCTGCGTTTTCAAGCACTTTTTCAAACGGAAGATTCACATTTATCTCAATTGCCATCGTGCGAAGAAGAAGAGGGAGCTCTGACTCAATTTTTTTTCCCCTGATTTTTTTAAGGCGGTTTGGGTAAAAACTTAACCCAAAAAAGTACACGGCAAAAAACAGTAGCGAAAAAACAACAGGGAAAAACACAATACTCAGCCACAACGACACCACTGAAGAAACAAAAAGAGAAACCAGTACGGCAACCAAAATCACTGCCGAAACAAATGAATCCACACTGCTGTCAATCCCCGCCTGCAAAAGGTCTTTTTTCAGTTTTTCTTTTCTTTGCGCAGAACAAAAAACTTTCAAAAAACCGTTTTTTAATGCAACTTCCAAGCCACTCATAACAACACCCGCCCATTCACAACAACACCTGTCCTTTGCTGCCTCAAACATCCCCTGCATCAAAATAAAACCCGCCATCGCTATTTTTCAGAACAAACCTGAGCTTTTTCTTTGCGTGCTTCAGTTTTTCCGCAAACTTTTCACCGCGAAAGGCCATTTCAACTTTTCTTTTTATCACAACACTGCTGCCTGCTTTTTTCAGTTTCCCCTTTGAATGGTCAAATTCAAAAACAGTGTTGATTTCAGGGGCACCGTCTTTGCTTCGTTTTATCTCGCTTATCTCAACAATTTTCCTGACCTCTCTTTTTGCCTCTTTGCTGAACTCAGTCCACCTTCTCTGAACCACAATCAAGTCAATTGACGGCAAATCAATCCCAAGCACGCCAAGGTTTTTCAGCCTGAGAAGCGCTTCCGAAGCGCTTTGCGCGTGAAACGTGGCAAAAGACCCCTTGCCCTGGCCGGCAAGAACAGTATTCATGAACGCTTTTGCCTCGCGCTCATCCCGCACCTCACCCACTATTACGCGGTCCGGGCGCATGCGCAAAGAGTCAAGAACCAGGTCACTCATGCTCACTTTCAAAGAATCATTTACTGCCAGACGCACCACGTGAGGGTGAGGCAGGTTTATCTCCGGGGTTTCCTCTGTAACTATTATTCTTTCGTCAATAGGAACAAAAGAAAAAAGAGCATTCAAAGTAGTGGTTTTTCCCGAACCCGTGTTTCCTGCAATCACCATGCTTGAATCTACAAGCATTGCAAGACACAAAAAACTCATTGCGTCCAGGTTAATCGTCTTGCTGCTGATTAAATCAGCCGGCGTAAACGGCTTGCTTCTAAACTTCCTTATTGTCAAAACACAGCCGTCAAGCGCAAGAGGAGGGATAACAGCATGCATTCTCGAACCGTCTGAAATGCTTGCGTTGAGCCTCGGGGTTGTGAAAGTGACTCTCCTTCCAAGCGACCTCGCCATCTTATTTATCACTGCAATGGTTTTTTCGCTCCCTGTCAAAAAAAGGTTTGTTGCAAGCCACCCGAAAGAATTGTGAAAGACATAAACGGGTTTCTCGTCGCCTATCAATGCAATCTCTTCAATTTCATCGTCCTTCATGAGGCAAGAAAGCGGCCCGAACCCTGTTATTTCGTTTTTTATGATTTCAAACAGGTAACTCTCCTGAAAATCATCAAGCTCCAGGCAAAGCGCGTCACAGTACCCTTCAAGCAGGTGTTTCAAATCCATTTCAATGTTGCTGTCTTCTTTGGCCCTTATTTTTTGCTTGTATTTCAAAAGGATGTCTGAAACAATTTTTGCTTCGCTTCCGCTGAGCTCCGGAACATCAACGATTTCGTAAAAATTTAACTGGCAACTGCTGCCGTGGCGGTTATCAGCGAAAGCGTTTCTTGCTGAACAAATTATTCTGGATTCGTTTTCCTTAAGCACAAGCGGGCGTTTGCCTGAAGAACGCGGTTTTATTTTCCAGCCAAGAACTTTTTCAGGCGGCAGCTCATCTGAAAAGTCAACGCTCAATGCATTGACAGGGCAGACCTTCACGCACTCGGGAAACTGCCTTGACATGCACAAGTCGCATTTTATTAAGTGGCCTGGTTTTATGGCTTCAAAATCACATTTTACGGTACATTCCCGACAAGTTGCGCATTTTTTCGTGTCAAGCACAAGCACTCCCTGAAACGATTCAAAAAAAGCGTTTTTCGAGCATGTTTTCCTGCACAATGCAGTGTCCGGATCGCAGTGCTGGCACTCAAATACCATGTATTCAGTGGGTTTGTTCGGACACGCGTCCAGACACTTTCCGCACTTTATACAAATATCAGAATCCCGCCTGATTCTCATTTCCCGCAAAGCCCCAAGCTATTGCGCCCGAGTCTCAAGCACATCGTTTATTTTCAAATTTTTTGCCATCCCCGCAGGCAGCTCCACAATATACTTTGCTGCCTTTTCTGGAACTACCATGGGGGTAAACGGCTTAATATTCCTTTTGATGTCCACTATTTTCCAGGCGGAATCCAGGAAAACAACGTCAATTGAAAAAAACACAAAAAACATATGTATTGCCGCATCAAGCCTGGCTTCGTAATCAAGCACAAAAATAAGTGCATGGTGCGTTTTCCCCCTAAACATCAGGCCCCTCATTCTCTGAAAAAACGTAAGCGCCCACTCGACCTTGCCTGAAATCAGTTTTTTGTCGCTTTTTCTGAAAAGAGCTTTGTTGTTTTTACTTTTATTGTTTGGATCCATAAAAACACTAAACCATGCGTTCTTGTCTGCATCACGTGAGCTGGACGTACCATTTCTTGTCCTCGTAAAGAAGTTCTATGAAAACTTCCGCCGGCTTAACCACTTTTACATAATTCGGCCTTACGGCCAGGTCGCCCTGCTTGCACGGAACGCAAACACCCGAGTCCCGGAAAGCAAAATCATTACTGACTAATCCTTTTATCCACTGGTCATATGGCTCTGCTGTCTCAGACATTTTGTTAAGGTGCCTTGAAATGTCCTCGCGGTGAATATCCTTTGTCAGGTAATACGAGCCGATTGCAACTTTCATGTCTTCAGAGCCTGGTGGAAGAATCAAAACCACTTCCGATATTCTTGCAACAGGATTCGGAACCGGAACAAAGAACTGGAAAACAAAAAACCCAATAAACACCAGGATAAAAGCGTGTTTCAAACCCGCAATGGCCCTTCCTTCACTCATAATTCCCGCGACAAGCCCGTTGAAAAAAGCCTGTATGAGCGCCAGATTCATCAAAAGTGTCCTGAAAGACCCTTCAGATATTACTGCCCCTCCGCCGAGAATCTCTTTTAATCCTGCCATTCTGGGAAGCGCGGGAATAAACCCCAACTGAAGCACGGCGACAATTCCAAGAAACACGACGTAAATAAAATACATGGTATAAGTGTATATCTGAAGGTTTCCTTTTCTTTCAGCTTCAAGCTGTTTGATTTTTTGCGCGTCAATCGCAACGGTTTCAAGAATGTCTGCAATGGATCCCCCTGAACGGTGGGCTTCAAGAATAATCGAAACAGACCTTTTTATTATCTTGCTGTCTGTCCTGTCCGCAAAATCTTTAATGGCTTTTGAAAACGGAACCCCCCAAGAAATCTGGTTTGATATCTTTTTCACTTCAATAGACAAATCACCATAATAAGTAGTGCTTGTGGCGTAAACTGCTTTTGGAAGAGTCATTCCCGCCCGTTTTGATTCCGAGATATCCCTGAGAAAAACCGGAAAACTCTCTTCAATTCTCTCAATCCTCATATAATCGTTGTACTTGTGGTATGCAAGCGGCCCAAAGCCTACTATCAACCCGATAAAAACCCAGTTGAAAAACGAATCTGTTCCAAAGAAAAACAAAAACGCCACCAAAAGCGAGATAATCAACATGAAACCGCCGAAAATATAATACAAGTGCTCGGCTTTCAGCTCAAAGCCGTACCTGCTGGCAAGATTCTTTGCTTTTGACCAGTACTCTTGTGACAACGCGTAAATATCCATTACACCACTTCTTTTGGTTTGCTTGAGTCAAGCAACAATATAAACAATACTGACATCGCCGGTATTACAAGATAAATTGTCAGCTCAAGAAGAGCTTTTCCCCCGATCGGGAGGTTTAAACCCCCTATGATTGACATTATGGCAAGCATGACTATAAAAAGAATCGGGGCTGCCACAAACATTGTCGTGTATATCTCGGAAAGCATGGAAAGGGTTTCAATGTAATCTCTTTCAATCCTTCTGTGCTCTTCAAGCATGATCTTTGCCTCTTCGTTGAGGTAATCTCTTATGACCCCTCCGGAACGGATAATTGAAACTACCCCCCAAAGTACGTCAGAAAACTTTTTTGACGGGCACTTCATTGCAACTTTTTTCAGTGCAGTGTTTATGTTGTAACCGAAAATTTGCGTGTTTCTGACTATGTCTTTGCATTCCCTTGAAATTTCCTTGTATTCATCAAACTTTGACATCAGCTCAAACACTTTGTCCGGGGGGATTCCCGTACCTGCAATGGTTGCCATGTGGGTTATGGCATACGGAAGGTCCCCATCTATACTTTGCTTGCGTTCATTTATCCTGTAAGTCGGGTAAAAATAAAAAAACATAAAAAAAATAATGCCCATTATGAAAGCACCGATTACAGCTGTTAAAAACATAAGCATGCTTATCATAAAACCAAAAAACACCAACAGGAAAAATATTAAAAAAAAAGACGCAATAAAAACAAAAACTGAAGTTGCAAGAGACCCTGCCACATACTCTTCACTTGTCATGAGTATTTTTGCACTGCGCAGGCTGCCCTGAAGGTCCCCGAAAGAAGGCATTATTATATCAACATAGTCTTTCAGTCGCCTGTATGCTGCCAACCTGTATTCTCTCGGAAATATCATTTTCACAACTCACATGTGCTCCTGATTCACTCTCCCGGATTTTTCAAACACATTCACATGTTTTTGAGTATTTCATCCGGGTTCTTATAGTACGTATTTATAATTTTTCCAACTTCCTTGTAATACCTTATATTTGATTTTTTCATCCAGTCAAGAACTTCGGCGCGTCTTCTAAGCTCAGCCCACAATGATTCTTCAGAAGTTCCCTTTTGCTCAATAATTTTATTTAATATATACGACTTATCAGAAACAAAAGCAAAAGTGTCATCAGTCGGGTTCCATTTCATAACTGTATTTGTTATCGGTTTCCCGGTGTCAATATCTATTCTTATGATTTCTATGAGTTCAGTTACGCGCCTTACTTCCATTTGTTTTATCCTGGTGTGATGCATAAACAAAACAAGGTCAAGACTGCTTAACAAACCAAGAGGCAGGTTGATTGGCTTTGTAATAAGCCTGTTAAGAAGCTCTGAAAAGTCACCTGCGTGAATCGTTGCCATTCCGGGGTGTCCGGTTGCCATTCCCTGGAAAAGGACGTTTGCTTCCACCCCACGCACTTCCCCCACAATTATCTCATCAGGCCTCTCCCTTAAAGCCGCTTTAAGCAAGTCAAACATGGACACTTCACCTTGTCTTTTGCCCGTGACATCAACTGATCCAAAACCGGTCCTGATGACTTTCGGCACCCAGTTCTCGTGCGGAAGGTTAATCTCGGGAGTGTCCTCAATCGAAATAATCTTTATCCCCGGAGGCAAAAGCATTGAAATCGAATTCAGAGTGGAAGTTTTTCCGCTGGCAGTTCCACCGCTGATCAGGAGAGACTGCTTGTATTCAACTGCAAGCCACAGAAAAGCAACCATCATGGAAGGTATTGTTCCCGAGCTTATAAGGTCGATCACAGTCAAAGGGTCTTTTGTAAATTTCCTAATAGTAAACGTTGAGCCCTTCATGGAAATTTCATTTCCGCTGCTGTACGTCGCCTGCACCCTGGAACCGTCTTCAAGCGAACCGTCAAGAAGGGGGTCAGCAACACTTATGTGTCTTCCGCAGCGCTGGGCAAGTTTTATCAGGTATGAATTCAAGGATTCCGTATCAATAAATTTTTTGTTTGTTTTTATGGAACCGTATTTCCTGTGGAAGATATAAATAGGCAGGTTTATTCCGATGCATGAAACGTCCTCTATCTCCTTGTCCCTCATAAACGGCTCAATAATCTCCAGCCCGATGAAATCCCTTTCAATATAATACTTCATTTTTTCGTACTCTGATTTCGTGAGAAAAATGGCGTAATCCTGAATTATGCGGTCCATCTTATTGTATATATAATCGCGGATTTTTTCCTCTTTTTTCAGTTCAAAAAGGTTCACATCCAAAAAGTCAATCAAAAGGGTTTTTATACGATCCAAGGTCTTTTTTTCTCTTTCCGTTAACGGCGGCTCGAGAACATAGTACATTAAACCGTTTATCTGATCAATCCATTTTATATTCGAATACGCATACGGCTCAATAAGCGAATATTTTTCGTCGACTTTCTTCAAATCAACCGGCTCCCACTCGCTGGACATCTTTTTTATCAGGTCTTTTGGTATCCTGTGCATTGTTTCAGGAAGGTTTTTCATACCCATTTTATTGACTATAAAATCAGCTTCCCCCTTGCCCACTGCTTTTATCTGGCTAAGGTCAATTTGCTGGTATACTTTTGGGGACCGTGAAAAAACAACCATCGGAACAGTCGGCGCAGCAACTGAAGCTACAGGGGCAACATCACCGCGTGAAGCAATAGCACCTTCCGCTCCTTTAAAATACCCCTCCAAAAAGCCCTGGTTTTGAACTTTACCGGTAGTAATTTTTCTGCCCCCCTGCTTCCCGGAAAATCCAAGAGCAGACGGCTTGGGCAAATCGCTTTTGCTATCGCCGGAACCCGACTCTTCAAACAAAGTATTCTCTTTAAGATATTCAAACGGATTCTTTTGAGGCCCCCTGGCTTCTCCGGCTTCCGTTTTACCTTTTTTTAGTTTTTCATTCATTTCTATGATTTCAGGCATGAAAAAATCCGGCTCGTCAAGGTCAATGCTGGAGTCAATTTTTGCTGCCTGCAAGTCAGATTTTTCCGGTGTTTTTCCATTTTCGTCGTCAAACATCTGTTCTTCTGAAACAACTGATTCAACAACTTCTTGTTTCAGTGGCTCTTCAGATTCTTCTTGTCTTGCTGTTCTTTGCCAATAGCCTTCAGGGGGTTTTTCAATAACCATTTTTTTGTAAAGGTTATCTGTCAAAGCGCTTCGCTTTTTTGAAGAAGCTGACCTGTACACTACAACAGGTTTTTCCTCAAACGACGACTGCACGTGTCTCTTGCCTGAATATTTGCGCGGTTTCGAAACCCGTCGCGCAGCTCCGGAAATAAGTTTTCTCGCTACTTTTTTGTTTATCTTTTTTAAAATACCGTTGTTGATTTTAGCCATCAGAGAAACTAAATGGTTTTGAATTAATATTTGTTTTGATTTTTTTGAAAAAATAACAAAAATACCTAAAAAATCAACGGCTCAAAAACTTATGGATCCAATTATTGAAAAAATAATAAGAAAAAGCAGATTTGTTGAGAAAAAAATTGAAATTATGTAACCTGCAAGCAAGGCAAACATAAACGGCGGAAGAGGGGTTACCCAGACAAGGTCTTTTATCTTTTTTTCTGCAACAAGTTTCTTCAGACGCTCAAATTCATCGTCAGGGTCAACGTTTGGAACAAGATCAACCTGCCTTTTTCCTTTCCCGTCAAAAGAAACTTTTTCAAGCGGAGAAACAAAACTGTTGCATTTAATTGAACTTATTTTTACAGGATAACCAATAAAATAAAACAACGGGTTTTGCGGTTTGTTTGCGCGAAACAAATTCCATGCAAAAACACACACCGGGACTGCAACGGCACTCAAAAGCAATGCATTTACAAAAACCGACAACGAAAAATACACGGTTTGAGCCGGACTTGCAAACTGGTTCAGGGAAGCAACTGCAACAAGGGCTTTTAAGTCGCCCCCTCCGATATAAAGAATGGGAAAAATTTCCCCTGCCTTATGCAAAACAAAAACAAAAACAAAAACAAGCCCTGCTGAAAAAACGAACGCCTGCATTACCTCAACTTTAAGTGAAGCAAGCGAAAGCAACAAGCCGACGGCAACTGCGATCACCCAAACCTTATCCGGAACCTCGCGAAATTTAAAATCAAACACACTTGCGACCGCAAGCATCAGAACAGTAAACGCAACGGAAACAAAACCAAATAAAAACATACAAACAACTTCAAAACACCCTAAAAAACGCTTTATCTATCATATTATCACAATGTATCAAAACACACAGCATATATATTAAAAATACATCCTATATATAATACTTAAAATACTTATTTGGAAATTGCATTTATTTATATTTATTTATACTGCAAACAATTCAACGGTGAAAATTTGCTCAACTCAATCGCTTTTATCCCTGACGGCACAAGAACTTACGGCAAGCAAAACAACTTGTCTGTCAAGGAAGCGTATTCTTTAGCAGTAAGCAATGCATGGGACATTCTTGAAGAATTAATAAATTACAAAACAATTAACTCATGCACTTACTGGGTGTTAAGCACTGAAAACTTCAGGCGCTCAAGACTGCAGATTAAAGTGCTTTTCAGAATTTTCCAAAAAGAGCTTGAAAAAATTTCCGAAATGGACTTTTTTGAAAAAACCGGCGCCCGGCTCAATTTCATAGGCAGGAAAACAATGCTTCCCACAAAACTCCAGGAGCTAATGAAATCATGCGAGAACAAAACAGCAGACTACGGAGAAAAACAAGTGAACATCGCCATTGCTTACGGGGGCAGGTCTGAAATTGCCGACGCCTGCAAAAAAATATGCGTGAAAGTTCAGGAAAACAAATTGTCGCCTGACCAGATAACCGAGGCAACAGTCAGGGAAAACCTTTACCCCGGAACAATTGACCCGGACTTTATAATCAGGACAAAGGGAGTAATGAGAACCTCTGGTTTTCTTGCATTTCAATCCGATTACTCAGAATACTATTTTTCAAAAAAGCTCTGGCCCGAATTCAACAGAACCGACCTCAAAAATGCAATAAGCGATTTTAATTCAAGAAAAAGAAACTTTGGAAAATAACTCACCCAAAAACATATGAAAGAGCAGCCCGAACCAAAAACGACTTGTGGCGAAAAAACATTTGTTTTGCAAGCGCTTTTGTTTCCTCCATTTCACCAAACACGGAAACGGTCTCATCCACACCCTGTTCTTTTGCTTTCCTTAAAAGAGCATCAAACGATTTGTCTGAAACTCTGTTCAGGCACTTCCTGATGAAAAAATGGTTTCTCAAATCCGCCTCAAACTGTTTCCTCCACTGCACTTCGTATTCCTGCGGGGAAAGGTGTGCAAAAGAAGCGCACAATCCCCCAAAAACCACACCCCCACCGCTTGACGCTTTAACCTGCCCGGCAGCATCCCCCACCACCAAACCGTTACTGCCCGCGGTTTTTTTGCGGATTCCCTGGGGTATTGCTCCCGACTGGACAGAAACCACTTCGCCTTCAGGAAACCTGTCCAGAAAACGACCTGCAAAAGCATTGAGGGTTCCCGGGTCGCGCACCCCAAGCCCCACCCTCACAAATTCTTTTTCCGGAACAACCCATGCAAAAAACCCGGGCGCAACCTTTTGCCCAAAATAAAGTTCAACAAAATTCCGGTCTTTTTCAATTCCCTCCAAAACAAACTGCTTTGCAAAAACCGGTGCAGGTGTTTTCGGAAGATTCAGCCAGGAAGCGGTTTTTGAAAACACTCCGTCTGCCCCGACTATTCTTTCAACTTCAAACTTCCCGCAAGTCGTTTTCAAAACCGAAGTTGTGTTATTTGCAGAAAACCCGGTTGCTTTTTCACCCACAAACATAATGCATCCTGCTTTTTCCGCTTTTTCTGCAAAATGCCTGTCAAGCGCCGAACGGTCAATTACGCTTGCCTTTGGTCTTTTGCCCGAGATTTCCAGAACATCTCCTGCCGGTGAAAAAATCCTTGCTCCTTTTACCTGGTTGACTGAAAACTTTTTCGGTTCGACTCCGATGCGCAAAAGACCTTTGTTGCTCACCAACCCTGTGCACTGCACCGGCTCGCCGACAACAGGGTGCTCTTCAAAAAGAGAAACATCAAAACCTTTTTTAGCGCATGTTCCTGCTGAAATTGCGCCGCAAACCCCACCCCCGATCACTGCAATCAAAAAATCACCAAAAACCATGTTTGTTCAACTAAACACAATATATTTTAATGCATGTCTCCTATTAAAATAACCAGAGGAACCATCCATTAAACTAACCGGGACAACCACCCATCAAACCAGACAGAAGCAATCAAAAAACAAATCGTGATCTTAAAGGGGAGTGATTTTTTGCAGGTTACAACCATTAAAAAAATTGACTTGAAAGGAAAAGTGCTCATTGAATCTTTTCCGGGAGTCGGCATGGTAGGAGCCATTGCCGCAAACCATATTTCAGAGCAGATGGATCTCGAGGAAATAAGCTTCATTGAAAACGATGCATTCCAGCCGATCGCAATCTTTTCCGACAACGACGCCCTTCACTCTGTCAGGATCTACGGTCACGAAAACTGTCCGATTGTACTCTTCACCTCAGAGTTCCCCCTCCCGCGGCAAACTCACCTTGAAGTGTCAAACGCAATCGTTGACTGGTGCATAAAAAACAAAATATCTGAAATAGTATCGCTTGAAGGCCTCACATCAAACAAAAGGCCGGAGCAGCACAAATCTTTCCTGGCCACTACAAACAGCAAAATCAAAGAAACCGGGATGAAAATCGGGTTAAATAATTTTAAAAACGGCATTGTTTACGGCACCTCGGCAATGATTTACCTCAAGGCAAAAGAAAAAAAGCTGCCGTCAACTGTAATCCTGACAGAAACAGAAGTAAGGTTTCCTGATGCCCGCGGGGCAGCACACATAATAAACATCATAAACAAGCTGTACTCCACAAAAATCGACACTGCAATCCTGATAAATGAAGCTGAAAAAATAGAGGAAAAATACCTTGAGATAATCAAGCACCTCAAACAGACACCCCAAGCGCACGAAAACATGTACCAGTAAAAAATGAAAATCTGAGCAGGCAAAAAACTAAAACATGCGATGCGCAGGCAAAGCACATGAAAAGATGATCCGATGAAAATAGACATGCACGTACACACAAACGTATCAAGGGACGCAGGGCTTTCAATCAGCGAAATAAACGGCGCCTGCAGGAAAAAAGGAATTGACGGCGTCTGCATAACAGAACACAACTTTTTCGATCCGAAAAGATACAAAGAAACCGAATCAGTAAAATTTGTGGGGGAAGAAATCCTTTCAGGTTCAGGTGACATTCTGGCGCTTGGAATAACCGAACAAATCAAAAAGCTGATGAGCGCCGAAGAAACAATTGACGCCATCCGCGAACAAGGAGGCATTGCAATTGCAGCGCACCCGTTTGACCGTTTCAGGAACGCGCTTGGCAAAAAAATCTACGAACTTGACCTTGACGCGGTTGAAATAATCAACGCAAGATGCTACCTCAAAAGATTCAATGCACAAGCCGCTGATTTCGCCGAGTCAGAAAACCTGCCCGTAACTGCGGGAAGCGACGCTCACTTTTCAGGCGAGATAGGAAACGCGTTCACTGAGTTTCCTGACTGGGTAAACGATGTCGACGACGCAATAAAAGCAATCATGTCAAAGAAAGTGAAACTCCACAGCGTCCGCTCGTCAAGAAGATGGCATTTAAAGACACACATCACGATTTTGAAAAAAATGATAAAAAAGGAATCTCACTAAAATAAAAAGCAATAATTAACACACAAAAATACAAAAAGTTCTCATTTTGAAGCAAACCTGCTTTTTAGAAAATCCCCTGTCTTTTTTATGTCTTCAGGAACACCCATGTCAATCCAATAATCCTCAAGCATTATGAGCCTGACTTTTTTTTCATCACAAAGCATATTTATGGCGTCTGTTATTTCATACTCACCCCTTGGGGATTTTTCAACCTTTTTCATTGCGTCAAATATTTCAGGAGTGAACTTGTATATGCCTGTGTTTATGAAATCGCTCACTTTTTCAGGGGGCTTCTCAACAATCCTCTCAACAAACCCGTTTTTGCAAAGAAGATTTCCGTAATTTTGGGGGTTCTTGTGAAGGATTCCTCCAATATAATTGAATCCGTCAATCTTTTTGAACTTTTTGATGTCAAGCGGGGAATACAAGTTGTCTGACATCACCACGGAAAAATCCCCGTCAACCGCTTTTTCAGCTGAAGCAATCGCATGCCCTGTTCCAAGCACTTCCTTCTGGTCAACTATTTCCGCGTTAAAACCGTATTCTTCCACAAACTCTTCAATCATGCTCAACTTATAGCTTGCGACAACCACAAAATCTTCAAAGCCTGCTTCCCGCATGCTTTTCAGGAGATGCCACAAAAACGGTTTTCCGTTGACAGAAATAAGCGGTTTTGGCAGTTCTTTTGTAATCGGGCGCATCCTTAACCCGAGACCAGCTGCCAGTATCACTGCCTGCATCTATGAATCACCTTTGTCAACCACTTTTTTTACTGTCACGCCAACACTTTCAAAACCAAAATCAATGTTTTTCCCGCCGCACCTTTCAATTGCATCAATCACTTTGTTTCTTGTGCCTTCCGCGCAGACAAACAAAATACAGCCCCCGCCGCCGGCGCCAAGCGGCTTTGATGCAATCGCGCCGTTTTTTTCCGCGTTGTCAATTATTGCCTTCATCTTTGAAGTGACAACTTCTTCAGCAAGTTTTTCCCTGTAAAACGCTTCCTGCTTAATGCAGCGAACCATCGTGTCAAATTCCTCGTTTTCCAGCGCGTATTTCAAACCGCACCCCGCATCATTTATTCCGGCCATACTGTCTTTGGCGCCGTTCCTGGCTTCCATGTAATTTTTAATCATATTCCAGTTGTTTGCAGCAGAAAAACGACTGTCCCCCGTAAAACACAAAACAAAACAGTCACAAAGTTTGTTCTTGAACCCGTCGGAAATTTTCAGTTCCTCCAGCCGTTCACCTTCAACCCCAAGATGAATCGCGTTAATTTTTCCATACGTTGCAGCAAAATAATCCTGTTTTCCCGTGTTCACGGATATTTCCTGCGCTTCAATGTTACTTAACACATCAATTATCCGCAGATCACCGAGGTTTTTTTCAGTGAGCCTGTTGAAAAGATGCATCAGTGATATCCCAAGGCTTGACGACGCACCCAAACCGGTTCCTGCCGGGAGCCCGATGCTTGTCTCAAGATTGAACCCGAACTCCGGCTTAAAATATTCAATTATTCTTGTCACCAGCCCAAGCTCGTCGTGCTTCAGCTCAAACAGATTTTCTGATTCAACTGATTTACTGTTGTCTTTTGAAAAAATCCTGATTTTCTTGTCTTTCCGGATCTCAAGCCTTGACTCTGCCCTGATGCTTATTGCCGCGTTCACTGTTACAGCGCCATTTTCCAGGACATATATCGGCCAGATATCCAGTGTTCCCCCTGCCAGATCCAATCTTGTGGGAGCGCTTGCCACATATGTCATGAACCCGCTGTTTACCGGCCCCGCCCCAGCCAAGGCACAATCATCCATCATTCCTGTTTTTCCTTGCATTGTCCAATTCACTCTTCCTTGCAATCATTACGACTTCGTTCTCGTTTTTTTCACTGTCCTCGTAAAAACCCGGTATTTCTGCAGAAAGCCGCGCGCCAAGAGTTTTCAGGTATAACTTCTGGGCGTAATTGTTGTTGCCGGTCATCACATAAACCAGTTTTATGCTCCTGCCTTCTTCCTGCATTTGTTTTTCAAGCCTGTCAAGGGAAAAGTCAATCAGCTGCGTTGCTATTCCCTGCCCCTGCATCTTTGGATCAATTCCTATCTGCTCAAGTTCAACAACTGCTTTTGGCCTGATTCCGCCGTGCTCAACCCACCTGATATAGCCGATAACATCATTGCCTTTTTTTGCAGCCCAATGCTGCATTACCGGGGGGTTATTCCAGGCTTCAAACAAGATTTTCCGCTCGCGGACTGTTGTTGCATCGTCCTGAAAACACAATTCATGTATCCTCACAAGGCCATCCATTAAATCACAGGATATTTCTTTTCCCGGTCTGATCACTTCAAAATCCATGCCCATATCCTTACCCTGTTTCCTGCACTGGTTTCAGCCACTATCACTCAAAAATATGAGGCTTGCGATATTTAAATACCTATAAAAAAAATTTTTAATGGCTTATCAAATTTCTTTTACTATCAAATTCTTTGTTGTTTTTCAGTGATTTGCTTTACTCAATAATCTGCTTTACCGCTGCAATAATCAAACTGTAATCCCCCGCATGCAAAACATCTACAAACGGCAGACCTTTTTCCCTGCAAAAATCGTGCGCTTCAGTGCCGCACTGCGGGAAAAAAATCGTGTTCCGGTCATAAAAGATATCCCCTTTTTTGTCCCCCGTGTTTGTAAGTATGAATTCTTTTGAGCCAAAAACTTTTTCCGCCATTTCCTGTGCCGCAATTTCTTTTGACACCTTTGGCCCGCAATTATAGGAAATGTCAAAACAAAAATCATCGTTTAACTGCGCTGTCCAGTTTTTCGAAACGTGTTGTTTTGAAAACTCTGCCAAGTCTTCCATGCAAAAATCCTGCCTGTCACTTGAGTCGCGCCAAAGCGCAATTTTGCCGTTAACTGTTTCAAGCCTGACTGAATTAAGAGGGTATTTTTTTGTCAAAACATTGTCCATTATGGCAACATTTTCCGGCGAGGGTTCAAACAATATCCTGTTGTTTTCAAACCCAAAACTTTTGTTCTGCTTTACCGCGTCAAAAAGCATTTTTGTTGTGGCGCTGTTTTTTTCCACAAAAAAATGATTCAAAAGGTCCCCCCTGTTTTTTCCGTCTGCCTCAACGTACACACAGGCAATCCGGCTTGACAGATTTCCCTGCCAGGCAAGTTTCAACCCCTGTTCTGCGGCATCCAGATAAACCCTTTGCTTCATTTCAAGCATTTTTTCAAAGTCAATCGGGCACACAAACTCAAACTCCCCGTCGAGCTCATACATTGCGCCTGACTCGGCAACTATGTCCATGCCCGGGATTCCAAGGTGAATGTCCCTGAAATGCTTTATTGTATAATAATCCCATGCAGAAAGAATTGACTTGCGCACTTTTTCATGCTGCAAAGCAAGAACTCCTCTTTGAACATGGGCAAGCGGAAAAAGAAAAGAGTCAGACGTAAGTGTCATCGGCCCGTTTATGTCATAGCCGACCATCATCGGAAGTTTTAAATCCAAACCCTTTTTTTCCGCAATCCTGACTGTCTCTTTTGCCTTGTCAAGAACATACCGGTCTGTAAGAAACGCTTCAAACGCGACTCTTTTGATGAAATTTGATAACATTTGTCCACCTTGCCTGATTATTTGATTACCTGAATTATCTGATCACCTGTTCACTTAAACTTCAACTTATCTGACAGTCACACTCTTTGCAAGGTTTCGCGGGAAATCCGGGTCGCAACCGCGAAGCAATGCAAGCTGATAAGCAACTATCTGCATGGGGATAATCTGCACCACCGGATTGAAAACCCCCGCTTCAGGCACTTTTATGAAAAAATCAAAAACATCGTTGTTCTTTGGCCCGACACCGATCAAAAAAGCCCCCCTTGATTTCACTTCCATTGCATTGTTCATGGTCGCTTTTTCAGTCTCTTCCGAAACAAAAACAATGTACGGCATTCCGTCTGTTATCAGCGCGTTTGCCCCGTGCTTCAACTCACCTGCTGCAAATGCTTCTGTGTGAATGTATGAAACCTCTTTTATCTTGTGAGCCGCTTCAAGCGCAGTCGGGTACTGCAGGCCGCGCCCGATCAAAAAAAGATGCTCCTGGTCTTTCAGCTTTTCAGCCAGGCCATTCACAAACCCCCTTGCATTTTCAGAGGTCAGATAACTGATCTGCCTCGGGACATCCCTGAGCTTTTCAATGCCCTCATCTATCCTGCCGTCAACAGCGTATGCAAGCAGCACAAATATCGCAAGCTGTGAAGTATATGCTTTTGTGGAATTGACCGCCATCTCCGGACCCGCGCCCTGCAAAATCACCTTGTCTGACTCCCTCGCAAGCGACGAGCCCACCACATTTGTTACGGACACGACTTTCGCGCCCTTTGATTTTGCAATCCTTATCGCCGAAAGAGTGTCAGCTGTTTCCCCGCTTTGCGAAACCGCAAAAATCATGCTTTCACTGTCTAAAAACTTGAAAAAGTGGTGAAACTCGGACGCCACGCAAAAATCAACATGGACACCTGCAATCTTTGAAAACAGATACACCCCGTGCATACAGCCGTAAGAAGCAGTGCCGCATGCCACAACATAAACTTTTTTTGCCTTTGCTATCTCAACTGCAACCTCAAGAATTGTGCCCATGTCTTTTTTGGAAAGATCTTCAAGAACACGGGCCTGCTCAAATACTTCTTTCAGGTAAAAATGCTCAAAGTTTCCTTTTTTCGCTTCTTCCGCACTCCAGTCAAGGCCTGTCACAGGCCGGTCAACAAAACGGTTTTTATCAAGGTTGAATATGCTAAAGCCGTCGTCTATCACAACCATGTCATTTTCCTCAAGAAAAATTGCATTTTTGCTGTGGTCAAGAAACCCTGTTACATCAGATGACACAAAATACTCACCGTCCGCTTCACCGACCCCGACAACAAGAGGGGCTTCTTTTCGCAGGGCGACCATCTTCCCGTCCTCGTGCAGTGCAACAACCGCGTACTGGCCTTCAAGTAACCCGAACGATTGTTTCACTGCCCGCGTAAAATCAAGGCCTTTCTGCATCTGGTACTCAATCATCTTCGGAATTACCTCGCTGTCAGTTTCGGACTGGAACACAAACCCTTTTCCTTCAAGAAAACGCTTTTGCTCTAAAAAATTTTCTATTATCCCGTTGTGAACAACAGATATCTTCCCGTCGCCTGACAGGTGCGGGTGGGCGTTTTCCTTTTTCGCGCCGCCGTGAGTCGCCCATCTTGTGTGGCCGATTCCTTTTTTTCCAGGAACCGAATCAAAACTGTGTGTTTTTCCAAACTCCCTGACCTTCAACAAATCTTTTTTTGTGTGAAGTTTATTTTCGTAAAGCACACTCACTCCGCACGAATCATAACCCCTGTACTCAAGGTTTTTCAGGCCGTTCAGCAAGATAGGCACCGCTTCTTTTTCACCGCTGTATCCTATTATTCCACACATGTTTTCACTTCAGTTCTCAATCCCATTGCTCCAAAAAGCGTTTGCAATCCGTCCTTTAATCCTATTCTTTAATCTGACAAAATTCAATAAATGGAACTGCCTATTTATACGAATATTAAAAAAATTTTAGTAGGTTTATAAGAAAATTTATATACATTAAAATTGAATTATGGTACTGCACAAAACAAAAAAACGGTGAAAAAATGTCCAAATGGGTTGTTGAACACAAAGAAGGAAACACTTTCAGCTTGCCTGCAAAACACATTGACCCGCAAAACGCAAGAAAAGCACTTTCGCCGCTTGCATGGAAAATAGTATCACTCATCGCGAAAAAACCGATGTACCCTGCTGAAATTGCAAAACACATGAAAATCCACGAACAAAAAGTGTATTACCACATACGAAACCTTGAAAAGTCAAGGATAATAAGCGTGGTAAAGCGCGAGAACATAAACGGGGTCATCGCAAAATTTTATGACGTGGACAGCCCTGCCTTTATTCTCACGTTAAAGGAAATGGAAAAAACCTATAAGATCCCTTCAACAACAAACGACTTTTTTCACCCGTTCATCAAAGACGGAAAACTTGAAAGCTTCATTGTGATCGGGAGCCAGGACTCCCACGGGCCTGAAAAAGCAAGGGCAAAAGACGCCCCCTCGGCAATTAATCTGGGCTTGTTCCTGGGGTGTTTTCTGGGTTACGTCCCGCCCCTCTCCGTAAAATTCGACACTGACCTGAAAGAAAGCGACTTGAAAAACAACCTCATACTCATCGGGGGGCCCGCCGTAAACAAAGTGGTCGAAAAAGTAAACGATTCCCTCCCTGTAAGATTCACAAAAGACAAAAATTCAAATTTTTACTCAAAAATACACTCAACCCTGTCAGGAAAAGAATACTTAAGCGAAGACACGGGGATTATCGTAAAATCCAAAAACCCTTTTGACAAATCCAAATCATTGCTTGTTCTCGCAGGGCGACGAAACCGCGGCACTGAAACAGTAATACTTGCCTTGATGAAATACTTTGGCAAAATCAGCATTGGAAACAGTTTCAAAAAAAGCGTTTTTGCAAAAGTTGTTGAAGGCATTGACGCCGACTCGGACGGGACCATAGATTCCGTGGAAATACTCGAATAACCGGCAAACACTCTCTCCCCAAAATAACTCAAATCAAAACATTATTTCAAAAAATTAATAAATGCGTTTGAATTTACTTATTATGTCAATCAATTAATATAATTGATTTAATTAACATAATTGACTAATATGTAACTACATGAACCAATTACCTAATTAACTCAAATCAACTTTATTGCCCTGGATTTTTTTATTGTCGGTGAACTGATGGCAAAAAATAAAAAAACAAACTCAAACCAAAAACAAGCTGCAAAAACAACCGTGTCCGATTCCGGCCAGGATGAAAACACTGAAAACGACAAAACCGACATTAAAAGATGCGTTATCGGTCTTGTGCGCCTTACCCGCCCGATTGAGTGGAGCAAAACTTTCCTGAACATGATTTTTGGCGCAGTGTTTGCAATTTCCGGACTCGGTATCGTGTTTGCAATTTCCGAACTGCCAAACCTGTTGCTGTTTCTCTGGGGTTTCATCATAACAGGACCCTTGCTCTGGGGCGGCCAGTACATGTTAAACGACTGGACTGACCGCGAAAAGGACAAGCTTCACCCCACAAAGAAAAAACGCGCCATTCCAGGCGGAGCAGTTCCTGCAAAAATTGCGCTTTTCTCTTCACTGCTTTTGATATTCACGGCGCTTGCGCTTTCATCAACAGTCAACTTGTTTTTCTTCGCCGTGCTTTTGCTTATGTTTGCAAACCAAAGCCTTTACACCCTTCCGCCGTTCAGGTTCAAGGAAAGAAAAATCGTCGACCTGATTTCAGGAAGCGTGATGAACCCGCTTTTCAGGTTCCTTGCAGGCTGGAGCCTTTTCTCCCCTGCTATTTCACTTGAAAACCTTGCAAGCGTTCCGTGGATTATTGTCGCAATGTTCGTGCTCATGCAATTTGGCGGCTACACGCTTTACAGGATGAGCGGGAGAAAAATCGAGGAAAAACTCGGTTACAAAAGCTCTGTCGTTGCAATAAAACGAAAAAAAGTGCTTTCCCTTGCATACTCAAGCCTTGCTCTCGGAATTTCCCTGTTTGCGGTTTCGTGCATCATCGGGCCCCTCAAACCCCACTTTCTGGCTCTTTTGCTGCTCGCGGTTCCCATAGCTCCTTTCATGCTTAAATCTGCCAAAAACCCTGAAGAAGTCAACATAGAAAAAGCATATTACGTGCTTTATATTCCCGCAGTGATATTCATAATCGCTTTTCTTGCACTCTACCTTTTAACCTAACTTCAAAACAACCGGCTGAATAACCAACACAACCAATCAGCTAATTGTTTCCTGCATACACTGAAACAAAGCGTTTTCCGCACGATGCAGCATAAATTCCGCTGAGGGCTTTTTGCGGCGCACTGCATTCCTCAAACCCCCTGTGGTCAAATACCTTGTTCAGGTTTGGGTTTTTTGAAAATGCTGTCGTGTCAAAATACGCCTGGTTCTCGTCGTCAACTATCACAAAACCGATGTCGTTTTCAGCCAGCTTGTCTTGCGGGTGCACGCCCCCTGAAAGAAGCAGAGAAAAGTTTTCCTGCCAGTTGCTGTGTTCCGGAATGCATTCAAAAAACAATGCAAGCACCGGAACTTTTCCCGTGTGCTGGAGGAAAGCAGAACTCAGGTTCGGATCCATCAGTCCCTTGCCTGAAAGCTTTGCCGCGTAATCAAACGCGTCGAAATCATAATCACTAACCCTTGGATTCAGCACCTGGGTGGAATGCAAAAGAGCCGCGACAAAAAACAGGATTATTATGAACGCAAAGTATTTCCTGAACACTTTTTTTGAAAACGAAACCGCTATCAAGTAAGCGAAAGCAATTGAAATGAGCATTACGTGTTCCCACGGGTGAAAAACTGATGCCAGCGGAAAAGACGCGACCCCGGCAAACGAAACCACTGCAAGCGCAACCCAGACAATTCCTTCCCCTTCAACTTTCAGTTTCCCTGACGCAACTGCAACTGCAAGAGGCACGAAAACCAGTGAAACCACAACAAAAAGAATTGGCATGAAAGAAGAATTCAAAACAGAAAGAGAACTGTTTCCGACTGTAATGTCAAGGCAGCCGGAACCTGCCAGAACAGACAAAGCCACCCAAGGGGCTGCCACGGCAAAGGCTGTTGCCGTGAAAATTGATGCCTGCCTGAAAGTGGCTTGTTTCTTTGCAACCAGGTACATTAAGTAAGCAATCAGAACAATTGCAAAAAGCGCGGCTGAAAAATAATTTGTCAAAAACCACACGCCAAGTAAAAACCCGCTCAACGCAAACCTTTTGAGCCGTAACAACAACAGCATCGCCGGAAGAAAAAGAAAAGCCATGTTTTGCGGGCTGTCAAAAGACGCGTCAATGAAACCAGGGGAAACCGCAATCAAAAAAGCAGCAAGAATTGCAATACTCCAGTTTTTCCTGTATATAAGTGCAAAGAGCGCGATGAAAATCACATTGAACAGCGGGTTGATGAACCCTGCCAGCGACTCAAGGGAAAACCCTGTCAAATAATGGAGCTGCACCAAAAACACATGGTAAAGCGGGGGGTAAATGTGAGGTCTCCCCTCAAGCGCCGGGTCCCATTTCAGAACCGCCTGGCTTGATATTGTTTCCTGCGCAATTCTCAAGTGATAGTAAGAATCATACTGCATTAAAGTTGAATTGGTTGCGATCGGGTAAAAGCGCAGGAACAACGCAATCAGAATCACTGCTGCAAAAACAACAAGCTTTTTTTTCATGGAAACTATATGCCGGCAGGAATATAATATTTAATGGGTTACAGTTGCACCTGAAACAGGAAAATCAAAGCAAAAACCAAAAATTAAAACAAAAACCAAAGAACTAAGTGGAAACAGGCAACTAAACCGGAAAAACAGAAACTGCCTTTGTCCTGAAAACGTGACCTGCCAGGCCGATTATCACAAGCGCCAGTGCAACCCCCACGCTTGACACATAATCTATCGGAACTCCCGCAACCTGGTTCAGCAAAAGCATCAGAAAAGGCATGAACGCAACTGAAAAAGCAAAAGAGAAAACTACCCGTTCAGGCAAGGCAAGCTCTTCTTTTTTTGGAAAAAACGCAAGGCTCAAAAAGTACCCCGGGACAAGAAGCACTGCAAAAAGAATTGTTGTACCGACTGCAAGTTCTAAAACACCCATTTTTTCACCTTTACCTATATTTACCTATATGTTGATTTAAACAAACTAAAAATACTTTTTCATGCATTTATTTGTTTCTTTAAAACTTTCAATTTGTAAAACATTTTTGATTGCAGAACCTGCTGTTTCTAAAATCACGCAAGCTCCACGTTGTACTTCCAGTTGCACTTCTCGTTTGCGGGAATGCACGCCTGAATGTTGTAAACCCCGGGCGGAACCTCAACAAACACCTGTCCGCTGCTTCCGGCAAACGGACCGAATCCTTTTGAATCACTTACCCTCACCGCCTCTGCAGTAACCTCACCCGAGTAAGTGGCTGAACAATTGGTTACGGTTATTTTGAACTGGGGATAATAACTCACGTCCCACGAATCCAAAGTCGGGGTGCTTCCGGAAATAAAGTTCGCTCTCAGTTTAATCGGAATACTTCCAACTGTTTCTGAAATGTTCTGCCCGTTTTTTACATTTGCAATAAGAACTGAATCGTCTGACGCGTCCAAAACATCAACCGTAAGCGTTGATGCTCCCAGAGTGATTTTTGAGAAAGTAACGACACCCCACTTGCTGAAATTCACTGGGTCAATCACAGGAGTAATGAAAGTCCCGCTTGACTGCGTGCCTGAAAGAACCACGCTTCCGTCAACCAGCTCAGTGCTTGAATACTCTCCGTTGCTTAAACTCAAACCCACGGTTGCAAGACCTAAGTCATTCACAAACACTTCTTTGGTAAACTCGGGGCCCCAGTACTTACTGTCACTTGCCTTTGCTTTCACCTGCCACAAACCAGGTTTACCGTTTTCAGCAGTGAAAGAATATGTGGCTGAACCTTGCACAGGTGGATTTAAAACCTCATTTCCCAAACCATCCAAAACACGGAAATCATACTGCGTAATCGGATCACTGTTAGGGTCAGTTGCAAAAGCGGTTGCAACTACTTCATCACCGAG
>JAGGVJ010000006.1 GCA_021158055.1 Candidatus Iainarchaeum sp.
CTGTTTCCATCAAGCTTTTCAAATTAAGCGCTTTTTGCACGGCTCCCGCTGACCTTGCCTGCAGTTCACCCTGTCCTTTTGGACTGTTCAGGTACGCAACGACAATTTCCGGAAGAATTTCATCATTGAGTTTGAATGCAATCAGGTTTGCGCTGATTACAAAGTCTTTGATTGATTCGTCAGCTATTGCTGTTTTAAATGATGAACCTTTTATAGAAATAATGATGTCATTGGGTTCAATCTTTGTCTTGTCAAGAGCACTTGCATCTTTTACATGGATCATGCTGACTGTTGAAGCATCTACCCCGCCATCCCTGATATTCCCAATATTAATAAATGGAATCTCATCGCCTTCTTTTTGAAGATAGTATGAGGACAAGCCACGCTTCACTGACACAACAAGGTCTTGCAGTATTTTTGTTGATATTTTATTACTAACCATTTGGTATCACAGTAGATATGTATTTATTGTACAATATAAAGTTATCGAACAGTCCGGCAGGCAACCTTATCTGAACATCGCTTCTTAACACCCACACAATGAACGGAACGAAACAAAGACAAAACTAAAAAACCAACGGCTTGCTGATTTTTAAGTTGGCGATTATAATTATTAGTCCTGCCTATTTGTTATCAGTTGTCAACCTTTGACCACTGCTTACTGCTTTTCCATGCCCTTCAAAAGACGGTCCCGCACAGCGCCAAAAATCACGGGCAAGGCAATCGTAACTTCGCTTGTCAAAAAAACAGTGGTGCTTTTCGAGGTAGTCTTTCCCCAGGAAATCGCCTCTTCAAGGGACGCGCCGCTCAAACCCCCTGTTTCCTCGCGGTCAAGCGAAATCTGGACAACGTACTTGTGAGGGTGGTCGGCAAACAATGCCGCCTGCATGCAGTAATTTTTAGGCACGCCGCCGCCGAGAATTATCAGCCCTGTGCTCTTGTCATTTGCCCGCGCGTCGTAAGCAATGTCAATTATTTCCTGCAGGTTTTCCATGGCGTCAACCACAATCTTTTTTTCCTGCCAAAACATCCAGACCTGAAAACCCAAAATCGAGTCATCGATTGCGGGAACAAACAAAGGCACGTTGTTTTCAAAGCACTTGCGCACAAAAGAATCTTTGTCTTCAATATGCCTACCGATCTCATGCATCAGGACGGCGGAAGACACGTTTTTCCCCTTTAGGTCAACGTGAACTTTTGAAAGAATATCCTGCAACTTTTTTTCAAACACGACCCCTGACTCGTCAGGCGTGATTATGTCATAAAGCCTGCTTGTGCCAGCCTCCCTGAGTTCCTGGTCAGAGTTTCCCTTGTATTCAAAGTACTCTTCTTTTCCAAGAGAAATCTGCAGGTCGTGGGTGAGGTTTGCTCCCGTGCTCACGACAACATCAATCCAACCTTCATCAACCATTTCGCCCAATATCCCCCTCATGCCCGCGGGAACGATTGCGCCCGCCATTGCAAGGTAATTCGTATGGTTTTTTTCCCGCACCATCCCTTCAACAGCACCCGCTGCCTTTGCAAGCTTTCCTGCCTGAAAAGCTTTCTTTGAGTAAAAATCAGCAAGCTCGGACACAGTTGCATTGCTCTTAAGGGAAGAATGCTCAATCAAAGCCATTAATCCATCAACTCGTCAGTCATGCAATTTTTCCCTGTCCTTTCAACCACTATTTCGCAGTACTCGTCGCCTTTTGAAACACACTTTTCCTCTCTCCCGTCAATGCTTACCTTGGGGTGGTTGTGGTTAATGCATTTTTCAAGCGAGTACTTCAATATTCCCGCAACTCCCCCGACCCAGTACTGGCACGACGAAACACCTGTTTTTCCAAGGCTTTCCGCTTCAAGTGAATTTTCAATCCTTACGACAATGCACGGCTTATCAAAATCCAGTTCTTCAATGAAAAAATCCCCCCATCCTCGCGCGTGAGCCATTTCAAGATATTTTTCCATTATGATTTTGCAGTTGCAGTCAAGATTCTTATCAAATTTAAGGTTTTTGCCGTAATTTTTTGCATATTCAAACGCCGCTTCAAAACCAATCTGCCTTCTTACAGACTGCGCGCCCTTCAGGCCAAGTTTGGATTTCAGCACTTCCTCGTTGATACTCGCAATGAAATCCGCAGGCACCACAACAACCCTTTTTTCAAACAGGCGAATGACCCCGCCCTTATACACCTCGTAAGGCAATTTAATATCTTTTTCCAGATCCAAGCAACCACCCTCCTTTGAACAGTGACCAATCACACGGCAATCACTGCTTAACAACACCATGCGCAGACAATCACTACTTGACAGCAATGATATAATTAGTTTGCTGAAAACAAAAATAAATGCATCTGTACCAATCAACCGCAGTTCAATGCTGTGAAAAAACAAGTGATGGGAAGGGAGGGCTTCGATCCCTCGACGCCTCGGTCTTCAGCCGAGTGCTCTCCTTAACCAAGATACTGTTCAAGCATCTTTCAGGCTGAGCTACCTTCCCAAAAAAACATCAACTAAATTAAGATTAAACAATAATGTCCAACATACTTATCTTGTTTTATCTTTTTATCTTTTATCATAAACCTGTCACAGTTCATTCAACGCGGATTCAAGCGGAGGAATCACCTGTTTTTTTCTTGAAAGCATTCCCTTTACAACCAGCGAGTTGTTCTGCGGCCTTGCCCCAAACGCTTTTTCAATGACGCCGTCGTTGTCGCACTCAATCAAAAGCTCGCTTTCCTCCTTCATGACATCAGTTATCATCAAGACCACTGCAAAAAGACCTTTTTGCTCTTTTTGTTTTCTGACTGCACTCAACAATTCAGGTTTTTTTGCTTCAAGCTCCTTGGTATCAACTGTCTCTATCTGGGAAACGGCAATGTTCTTGCCGTTCATTGAATACTCCTTGTAATCCAGATTCAAAAGCTCAACAACGGTCTTGCTGCCAAGATCCGATTTTGCTCTCAAAAGCTCAAGCCCGAAACTGTCAATATCAACACCGACGACTTTGGCAAGCCTCAAAGCAATGTCCCTGTCTTTTTGAGTGCAGGTCGGCGACTTGAAAAGAATCGTGTCTGAAACAATTGACGCAAGCATCAAGCCGGCCATCGGTATTTCAAGAGGAACTTTTGAGTCAAAATACTTTTCTGCAATCAGCGTGCATGTGCAGCCCACCGGCTCGTTCAGGAAATAAATGGGTTCGCCTGTTGTGAGGTCACCTATGTTGTGGTGGTCGACCACTTCAACAACACGGGCAAGTTTTATGTTCTCCGGGGCCTGCTTGAGCTCGCTGTGGTCGACCAGAATAATGCTTTTTCCTGCCGCATCTTCCATGATTTCAGGCACCGGGACATTGAATCTGGTCAAGACAAACTCTGTTTCCGGGTTTATCTTTCCCTGGATCACCGGCTTGAAGCTTTTTCCAGTGAGTTCCCTTTTGAGGTTCGCATAGACAATTGCAGCGCAAACAGAGTCGGTGTCCGGGTTCTTGTGCCCCACTACAAAAACAGTTTCATTTTCGCTCATTCAAACCACCATCTTATCCTGAATATCATCTTGAATACATTGATTTTTGAAAAACTTTAATTTTAAAATGGGCCCGACCGGAATCGAACCGGTGATTCCCGCCATGTAAAGGCGGTGTCATAGCCGCTAGACCACGAGCCCGAAAAACAAATCAAGACCACGAGTCTGTTTCCGGATATGCTTTTTTACTTAAAGATAATAATCTGTCAACAAAGTTATTAAAGTTAATCAAAAGCAATTACGTAAACAAAAGTAACTATTTAAACAAACGCAAACCTTGTTTTTCATGCCTAATCTGCAGGAAATTGAAAAGGAAATTGAAAAAATAAAAGAAAGAAACAAGCAAGTTGAAATCAACAAAACATGGGAGACCAGCAATACAAGAAAAATCCTGCTTATCACATTCACATACATTGCAATCGGGTTTTATCTCCAGGCAATCGAAATACCCGACCCCTGGCTGAACGCAATTGTGCCTGCAGTTGCCTTCTTCCTGTCAACACTGACACTTCCTTTTTTCAAAAAACTGTGGCTGAATTACATCTACAAAAAATAACAAAAACCACGATTGCAACAACTGCAATGCCAACATATATGGTTATCGGGAAAAGTTTTGCGACCGGCTTAAGCAAACATTTTTAAACAATATTTCATTTCTATATAAATAGTGATATTCATGCACAAAGTAATTCACATCAGTATCGGGAACAAAAGACTTCACCTGCCAAAACTCCTTGGGGCATTGATGGTGTTCGGCGCACTGTTCAAATTCGTGGAATCAGTGATGGTCATCTCAATGAAATCAGACGTGTTAAACAATCTTTTAACGCGCGATTTGAATCCGATGCAGGCAATACAGTTTCAGGGAATACTCAACATCAATTACATGCCGATGGGGTGGGGCGACGCACTCATGATTCTTTCCGGCTCAATCGGCGACTCACTTTTCTGGCTCTCGCTGTTTGTAATCGGCCTGATTCTCTACAACACTGGGCGAATCAACATACCTGTCGAAGAAGAAGTATATAACATCCCGGAAACAGAAGAAGAAGTAAAAAGAATAATCGAAAGAGCACCTGTTAAGCCAAAAAAAATACCTGTTGCAAAAAGGCCTGTTAAAAAGTCAGGCGCGAAAAAATCCACTTCAAAGAAAAGATAAACCAAGATTCTGCTTCAAAGAAAAGACAAAGCAGACCTCTTTTTCAAAATCAAAAAGTGTATTCGAGCCGACACGCAAACTTATATAAAGTAATTCTTATCCCCTAACTTTTTCTCAAAATCACTTCTAAGCCCGTTTGAAACAGAACCGTACCTGTAAACAATCTGTTCCTCAATTGAAACAGATTTTTTTACGGCTTCCTTCACATCGCTTCTTTCAATCAGTTTCCTGTCTTCCGCGACAGCCATGTCACCGGCCATCCTGACTATGCCGCCCATGGAACGCAAACGCAAAGTTATGCTTTTTTTCGCGCCCTCCATTACTTTTGCTCTCTTGCATGCATCCTTCAAAAGTTCATCTACCGCTGCAGAAGAAGCGTGGGGAATCGAATTGTCTTTTCTTATCTCCTGCGCCACAAAAAAAGCAAATTTTTCCCTGTTTTCTTTTGTGTCAGGCATGAAAGTGTTGAGCAAAATTTCATAGCCGTTTCCTGTAATCCTTGAGCGAAGCGCCGGGTTTATTTCCTCAACCTGCACTATGTTTGAAGCGGCAACAAGCATGAAATCACAGGGCACGTCAATAACTTTCACTGACGCGCCGGCGCTCTGCGGGTTCTTTCCGACAATAGAAAATGTTTTTTTCTGCATTGCCGTAAGAAGCGACCTCTGCAAATCCCTGATGTGACTGATCTCATCAATGAAAAGAACCCCCTCGTGACTCTCGTGAACTGCTCCCGGAACAACCCTCTCAAACGGGAGAACCCCGTACTCTCCCCCTCCGTAAGGGTCATGTCTCACATCTCCCAAGATCTCGGTTTCACTTGCTCCCGTGGCTTCAACAAAAGGGCTTCTTTCAAGCGGAACAAGTACTGCCTCGGCATAATCTTCAAGTTCTTCCTGTTTTTTGATTGCTTTTTCACCAAACCTGAGAAGGGTTCTTTCCCCGTGCCTCTGGTACACACACCTTTCCTTTTTTCCGGAGGGAAGAGACTGAGTCATCTCAACACTTGCCCTCAGGGTTGAAATCTCTGACGGGATAATTTTTTTCAAGGCATCTTCAATGGACGCGTCACTTGCAGAACCAAACTTGTCTTTTCCACATTGAGGGCAACTCTCTTCATTTGGAGAACTGAGGGTCCCGCAGTTACTGCAGCGATAACCAAGAATTTCCGTGACTTTTCTGGGCGCTTTTTCAACCCTGACAAGCGAACCGCCTGCATCAGCCATCTTTTTTTCAAATGCCCTTATTTGCTTTTCGTTCCTGACAACCACAGTCGGCCTCTGGGGATTATCCGGGTTGTTGACTACAAACAAAGCATGCTCTGGCTTTGGCAAAAGCGACGCAATACCATCCCCGATCATGGATTTTCCAATACCAGGGGGGCCGACCAAAAGCAGATTTCTCCTTTGCCTGGCTGCAATCTTTGCAATTTCCACTGCATTCTCCTGGCCGATTACCTGTTCAAGAGGGGTTTTTTTAATCCTTAATTCTTTTGTTGACTCAAACTTCCGCATAAGATACTCCCTTGGAATTTATGCTGATTACTTCAAGGAACTCCGGTTTTTTCTTTATTTTACCATACTTCATTCCCACTAAATAATGTATGTTTTTTTCACTGGCAATATCCACAAGACGCTGAGTGACTATGCCATCAAAAACCACTGCATTCACCTTTTCTTTATCGCGAAGGTTTTCAAGCAATTCGCGAACAGTCATCTCTTCAATGGATTTCAGTTTTTTGTCAAGCAATTTCGCTGTCAACGTGCCTTCAATGTCGTTCATTATCTTTTTGAACACCTCAATATCTTTCTTTAAATCACCTGTCTTCTTTTTAACAGGCTTTGTTTCAGACAAAGGTCTTGCCGCCTTTTGACCGCCTGTTTTCCTTGCGTTCCCGGTGGCCAAAGGCTTTCTGGGATTGTGGTTTCTCGCTTCAGAAGGTGCTGCTTCTTTTCCTGAAACAGGTTTTGACCTTCCATAGTCACCCGCATAATCGCGCTTTTGCCTTGGAGCAGAACCCCTCTGATCATAAGCCTGGGAAGACAGCCTTGGCCTGGTTCCGACATATGCCCTGTCAGGCGACCTGAAATAATCCCTTGCAGGAAGCTTGCGCCTCAAGCACAAAAGAATCTCTTTCCTGGCCAATTCCTCAACTTCTTTCCCGTCAGGCGCCTTGGCCACAAAATCAATTTTTCCAACTGCCTTAAGCTCTTTGAGAATTATATCCCCTCCCCTGTCGCCGTCAACAAAAGCAGTGGTCTGCTTCTTTTTTGTCAAATCAGCGACTGATTTGGAAATGTTCGTCCCTTCAACCGCAACAACGTTTTTCAAGTCGCATTTCAATAAAGCCAAAACATCTGCCCTTCCCTCAACAACGATTATTGAATCCGAACCCACGAGCTCCGGTCCGGCAGGCAGTCTCTCCGGACCAAAAGTGACTATTTCCGCAACTTTTGACCTGTTCCTGACTTCCTCTGCCAGTTCCTGCGACTCAGGAATAACATTTATTGTAAGGCCGCTCAAAAGTTTTTTCGCGCGCTCCACAACAAACTTCCTTTTAGCAGTTCTTGTGTCCTCCATTCTCTTGATGGTTATTCTTGCCTCGCACGGCCCGACCCTGTCAACTGTTTCAAGCGCCGCTCCAAGAATGGCGGTTTCAACCCTGTCAAGGCTTGAAGGAACCTCTATTTTTGCCTCGGTCTTCCCATCACGAACCCTGATTATAACATCAATCCTTCCGATCCGGCCGCTTTTCTGCAGCTCCCTCAAATCAAGGCCCTCGCCAAGAAGACCTTCAGTCTGTCCAAAAATAGCACCGACAATGTCTGGTTTTTCAACCACGCCGTCAATAAACATCTCGGCATAAACAACGTATTTTACTGTATCAACATATACTTTTCCCATTTTAAAACCCCTCGTGTTTTTTATTCTGCACGGAGTTTTTCCACGGAACCATAGAGAGTTTCAAAAGTACTTATACCTACAAGCGAACGGATCTTAGACCTTGTTTTTATATCGGCTTCGGCTCCCTGCGCATAAAGCAGTTGAGCCAGCCTTTCCTTCAGCCTTTCACCAGTCCTGTCAAAATCTGTAAGTATTATCGCTTTTGTTATGTTTGATTTTTCAATTGTGTGAACCCAGCTTTCGCCGGACTGAGATATTGTAATAATTTCACCTTTTATTCCAAGGCTCATCAAATTTTCCTTATCCCGTCTACCCTCTACGATTACCGAGGCACCCTCCGCAATCTGCCCCTGGATTTCATCCAGAAGCTCAGTCATCTTTTCAATCTTTTTCATTTATATCAAGTTTAAATATTGCCTGCTCCGGGGTTAAACCGTAAACAAGCAATGTTTTTTTGTTATTCTTTTCACCTGAAACAATTTTCACGTCTTTTGAAAAAATTTCGGTGAATTTTTTTATAATCTCTTTATTTGCTTTGTTATCCTTTGCTACTGAAGCGCATTTTACTTTCAAACGCCTGCTCCATTCGTCTACTTTGAGAACAGCAAAGTTTTTTGAACCCGCATTGACCTGAATGTCAATCGCAGTGTTACTGCCTGTTTTTTTAAAAGGCATTTTTTCTCCTGTAGCCCCAGCCTAACACTCGTCTTCATTGACTGCAAAAGCAAACTCCAAGAGCTGAGTGCCAGGGCAAGTAATGTATTGTGTTATGTTGACTCGAGTTCACAGCGTGAGAGATGCTCGACAAGACACCCTAACACAACAATTAAATAGTGTTATTAAAGAATAAAAACCCTCCCCTTTTAAAGGAAACCAAAAAACAGGTGCAAGAGGCACAAAAAAATAACCTGCGCGGATTCCCGCGGTTGTTTTTCAAATGCTTCTTCAAATTTTTTAAGTTATTATTTTTTTACTCTTTATCCACGTTATTATTCCCTTTAACTGGTTTTTATCCACTGTATTGCGTTTTTATGCTTTGCATCACGTTCTTATCCACTGTATTGCGTTTTTATGCTTTGCATCACGTTCTTATCCACTGTGTCGTGCTTTTATCCCTTGTATCCTGTTTTTACTCTTTGTTTGTCCTGCAATCCTCACAAAGAAGTTCCCCGTCAATCATCATCAGCTTGTCGCTGTACTCGTCGCAGGAACTGCACACGCCGCTGACAACCTCGTTTTCACTGTATATTCCCGGAAGGTCTGCGTTTGCTTTTTCTTCAAGCAGGTCGATTATTCCCGGGGCAACAACAATGATGTCTGTTTCCGAGACAACCCCCACCATTTTCCCTGTGCTGTCAACCACTGCCAGCCTTTCAACCTCAAAGCGCCTCATCTCTTTCATGGCATCCACTATGTTGCAGTTGTGCGAAATGGTCTTCACAGGCGTTGACATAACTTCATTAATAACCAACTCACTTGGACTCACTCCCTCTGCAATGCGCCTTACAACATCTGTTTTTGTAAGGACCCCGACCGGCATGCCTTCATCAAGCACAAAAACCGATCCGATATTTCTTTTTGACATTTTCCTTGCGGCTTCAAGAAGAGTCTCGTCACCACCCGACGTGACCACTCCCCTTGTCATCCCATCCGAAACAAGTATATCAATCATAAATTTCCCCCCATAAACAAACTCAAGACAGGCAACACACATACCTGATTGCATTTAATGAAAACTGAATATTTGCATGTTGCACTCACTTATATTATGGAAGTCACGGTTTTTATTCTTTTAAGTTTCAATTAATACCAATTAAAAACAAAAAACAAAGTTACCCGAAGTAAATTATCTGAAGTGGTGCAATGGGAAGATATGTCAAAGGCGCAACATCCGAACGCGAACTGATGCGAAAGCTCTGGGAAATGGGTTACGCGTCGCTTCGGGTCGCAGGCTCGGGAAGCACACACCTTCCGGCGCCGGATGTAGTGGCTGTTTCTTCTTCAAAAGTGATTGCGTTTGAATGCAAAAACTGGGATAGCAACAACCTTTTGATAAAACGAAAAGAAATGAACGAGCTTGAAGAATGGGCAAACCGCGCAGAAGGAAAATTTTACATTGCGTGGAAAATACCCCGCAAAGGGTGGTTTTTCCTGAAAAAGTACCACTTCAACAACACGGGAGAGCATTATCTCATTTCAAAAGACGAGGCAATGACCATGGGTGACAGAATGGAACTGTTTGAATAGATTTCAAAATTTTACAAATAATCAATTATAAAAGTTTCAAATCCCCTGTAACCTTGTCAATCTTTTCTTCATCAGCCGGACCAATCCCGCAACAAGTATGAGTCCCTGCAGGAATCTGCGTTCTGCCGGCGTCTTTTACCATTGCTGCCGGCAGCCCGGCGTCTTTTGCTTTCTGAAAATACCTGAACAGTTCCTCTTTTCCGGAAACCTTCAAGACAACCTTTTGCATGCCCTGCGACTCCCAAGTATCCACATCTGATTTGTCTAAAGACAATGCTTTTTTATACGCAAGAACCACTGCGTGGCCTGCCTGCGCTGCAATTTTCCCGCGACCCATGTTAAGGTCAGTCCGCATCAAAACAACCTGCTTGAAATTAGACATACTATACATCTTCCTTACTCACATTAAAAGGTTTATGCATTCACGCAAGTTCAACATTGTACTTCCAGCTGCACTTTTCGTTTGCAGGAATGCACGCCTGAATATTGTAAACTCCCGGCGGAACTTCAACAGATACCTGCCCGCTGCTTCCAGTGAATGGGCCGAACTCTTCTGAATCACTTACCCTCACTGCCTCTGCAGTGACGTCTCCGGAATAAGGAGCCGAGCAATCGGTTACAGTTATTTTGAACCGGGAATAATAACTCACGTCCCACGAATCCAAAGACGGAGTGCTTCCTGAAGTGAAGTTTGCTCTCAGTTTAATTGGAATACTTCCGACCGTTGCTGAAATATTCTGCCCGTTTTTCAC
>JAGGVJ010000011.1 GCA_021158055.1 Candidatus Iainarchaeum sp.
CTTTTTATATAGAATGTTACTTTTTGCTTACTATTATTGTTATAATGACATTTTGGAGTAAAATTAACAGTTTTAAAGTAAATTTTAACGGTGAGAGAATATGATGAAAATGAAATCTTTTAAAGTAAACAGCTTGTTTTTGGTTTTTATAACATTCATTGCAATACTTGCAGTAGGCCAAGCGCAAGTACTTGACTCAATGACATACACTGATCAGGAAGGATGCACCGCGAAAGTTGACGTCGGCGACGGGATTTTCAATAACAACGTGTACTGTACAGGTTGTGCGGATCCAAGGGTTGTAATCGAAAAAACCGCGGATCCCGAATCTGTCGCAATGAACCCCAATGTCGAGTTGGATAAAAACACCAAAGTCACAATAACTCTCACCATAAAAAACTACAGTGGCCTTGCAATCAAGGGAACTGTCTGGGACGCTATAAGCGGAACAAACATTGAACTGGTTGATAACATAGACGGGGACATTTACAGCACAAAAACAGAAAATTACTTCAAATCAATAGAACCAACTGAAGAAGAACTAGAAACCATCAACACAGTTGTTCCCACTGCAAAAATAACAAAATACCTCCAGACTATCTATTACAACGAAATAAGCAAATTGTCAGACAAAAAAAATTACATAATGAAAATCAACGCAGTTGATTCAAAAACAAAACTTCCAAACGGGCGATTTGAAATTATCGACTCAACCACAGAAATGCTTCCCCCGGAAAACACCGGTTATCCGTGGTTTTTCCTTGACAAGCAACTGGAAAGAATGGATGGGATTTCATACAAAGAATACAACTACCTTCTTTCATGGGACATCAACGTCGACAGGTGCGCTCTTGAAACAGACGGAAGTTGCCCTGCCCCGACAATCCACAAAATAGTCTACACTGTGCGGCCGCTTCAAAGAGGAACCATAAAACTTGGAAGGTCATTCCTTGAATACAAAAACAGCGTAACTGAAAATTTTGACATATCCATTCCTGACCTGATAAACCCAATCATAAAAAAACCGGGCGAAACAGAACTGGTCAACTTAACAATCAGCAACTCAAGCCCCGAAGCAATCAGCAACCTTTCAGTCATGATGCTTGGAGACCTGGGCTACAGGAACTGGGTAAGCTTTCCCGGACGCGAAAAACTATGCACCAGCACAGAACACGAACCAACCAACGTAAACATGTGGCTAAACCCTGATGAAACAATAGTCATGCCCGTGAAAATATCTGTTCCGGAAACAGAAACCGAAAAAGCCGCAACAGGATTATACGTGGGATACATCAACGTCTGCATTACTGACGCTGAAGACGGCCTTGACAATTTCCAGATCGGAAGAAGCCAAAACTGCAAGCACATTCCCCTGGTTGTCATGGTGGAACGGCCGCCGGAATACGGCGACCCGATAGACCTGGGTTACACAAACCACACGCCAGACGACTGCATGCCATGCTCTGACAGCCTGCTGCCTAAAGAAACATGCAGTATGTGTTCAGTACAGCAAAAAGTAACTGACGTGCTTGACAAACCAATCAACAGCGCAAACCTTGAAATAAAATACCTTGACGAAAACCTGAATCTGGTAACCGACCATTTCACAACCGACTCAGACGGAATTGCGAACGTCACATACCCTTACGGAGAATCACTAAACTGCAGCCACACAGTAAAAGTAAGCAAATCCGACCCGATAAACCCGAAAATGAATGAAATAACCGCTCATACCTACAGCAGGCAATGGTTCAACTGCACCCCGACAGACACAATCGTCGGATACAAACCTCTGGAACTGATAATAGAAGCGCCTTCAATAGTTGCTGCAGTCGGAGCATACAATATGATCGTAACCGCAAACATACCTGTCTTTGACGTGATATACACACAGGCAACACGCGCTCTTTACACCACCGTAACCAGGGGAAAAACTTCCCCGCCACTGCCGCCGGAAGACCTCATTGGGGGCCCATTATGCGGAGACGGGAACATAGACGCGGGTGAAGAATGCGACCCACCGGGAACACTTAGCGGCTGGTACATACAGGGAGACACAACCACATATTACTTATGCGGACAAGACTGCAAATTGCACCCCCAACAAATAAGCGGAACCTTCAATATCTGCGACCAGCTAAAACAAGCAGCAGACAACTGCAACGAAACCGAAACGCATTACATAAAGGTTTCTGAAGACCGTGTCTTAATCAACCCGGAAGAATCGCCGACAATGAGCGCTTACGAACACGTGCAATTAGTCGATGCCAAAGAATGCAAATTAAGCTGTCACATCGCCTGGCAAACACAAACCGACATGCATCTGCAAAACTCGCCACCACTCTACCAGATACTGGAACTTGAAGAAGAAGTGGACGCTTCTTACGAGGCACAGCCAGGGGAGTCAATAAGAACATACACCGTGACCAATCCCGAATGCAGGGCACTAAAAGACACTTACCAAGACACGTGTGTCGGAGAACCAAACCGGATACTAGGAAGGGTACTAAACCTTTCAGGAAGTGGAGGAAGCGGAGGAGGTACAGGAGGGAGTGCATGGAGCAGTCCGGCACCGCGAAGAAGAACAACCGACACCCCCCGACAGACATTTGATTCGACAGATGACTCAAACAGCCAATGCACATCTGCAAGAGACGGCTGCTGTTACCCCGTAGAGGACGGCATATGCGACCCTGACTGCGAAGGAATATACGGTTTCTGCGACACCCCTTCCTGCGTAGACACATTCACAACAGAGGCAGAAGCAGAAGCATGTTATAGCGAAGCTGTAAGTACGGTAAACTGCGCTTCTGACCCCGACTGCACAATGATTTCCTGGAACCCACCAACCATAACTGTTGCAGGAGTAAAAGTAATCAAAATGACAATCAGTGAAACAGTTGTAGTAGACGACATGCCGTTTGAAAAATCAGTTACGGTAAGTGCACATAACACCGTATCTGACGAAGCCATAGAAATGTGGGCAAGACTAACCATGGTCTGGGAAACCCCTGCAACAGGCGTCAAGAAATACGTTACACTAAACTCGGGCGGTACCGGCGACGGCAAAATGCAAATCAAACAAGGAATCGGCCTGGTTGGAGTCGGACAGGAATTCTCAACAGACTTCCTCCCATACTCTCCAAACAACAGTGAATTCGATGGGGAAAACAACCTGCCGACAACTGTGTATCTTACTTCAGAAGTATTTGAAGGGACATGCAACCCGGCACAACCGGAAACCCTGACAAACTGCTACAAAGGAACAAGACTCAAAATCGACACATCTGAAGAAAACGGGCTTGGACTGGGCACCCCAAGAGACGTATACTACGGGACGCTTGGAAAAGTAGAAGCGCCAATAGTCATAACCAAACCAGCCCTTCTCAACATATCTTTTGTTGAAGACATGGATGGGGACGGAGCAAACGACATCATCACCCAAGTCAACAGAGGTGAAATAATAGATGTCGGCGTCAAGGTAACCAACGAAGGAGGCATGCCTGCAAGAAACGCATACGTGCAGCTATCCAACAAATGCATGGAAAACATCACTCCTATAACCCTTGAAGACGGTGAATGCCTCGGAACCTGTTCCCCGTTAGAAACAACCACCACCACTTGGAAAAACATCACTAAAAACTCTGAAAAACTTGAACTGGCACCTGGACAACCGTCAAGAATGGACTTCGGGACACTTGCACCGACCCAGACAGGAACAGCAGTGTTTTCAATGAAAATAAAGAAAGGAGCAGACCTGCAATACGTTTACCAGTGCTTTGAAACAAACGCTGAAAACACGGCGCTTGGCAACCTCTACCAGTCAACCAGCACACCGCACAACATATACCTGAGGAACATCAAAGCAGGAAGCTACAGCATCTTTGTATCCCCAAGAACCTTCGTGGCAGGAAACCTGGACATATCATACGGAAGCTCATACGTAAGCGCGCCTTTCATGATAAGCAACACAACCACGGCTTACATGAAAGACCTGACAGCAACATGCGAGGGAACAATATGTGACAACGGGATACTATCCATAAACGGACACTACTTCACGGCAGACACCTCCACACTTGTGGTGGGGAACATTGCAGGCGGAGGAACTGCACCACTGCACATAGGACTAAGGGCGACAACGTCAACAACACCCGGACTTTACTCCGGAACACTAACCCTTATCGGTCACCTGAACACCGGGGAAAACATATTTGCCGGAATCACCATTGAAAAAAACAAAAACGGAATAATTGAATTCAAAGGAACTTCAGGAAAACCAATCAAAGAAAACACGCTGGACTTCTCTGCCGCAAAAACAGGCCTTAAAGAACAATCAATTGAATTTGTGGGGCTTGCGGGCGCAGACGAAACAATAAACTTTGAAGGCGACGAAAACATTTTGGGAATCACTGAATTCGAAGTCACAAACGCAATAGAATTCAGCATAAAAAACCCAAACACGGGACAAGACCTAAACTCCATTGAAATAGTGGCGCCAATCCTGAAAGAAACCTCTTTCCCCATAACAGTGAAAAACAAAAACTCAAGCACTTTGCCGCTGAACTTAAAAACAAGCAATACCCGCATAATCTTCTTCAAAGATGCAGACGGCAACATAATTACAGGCATTTCACTGGCAGCTTCAGCTGAACAAACCGTTAACCTGGTAATAAAACCACCTTACGGCGCAAGATCAATGAAATACCTGTACTATGCGGTAATTGAAAAACAGGGAGCCAGTGACACAAAAATAAACCTGCCGGTCTTCATCAATGTCCCTGTGGACATTGACATAATACCGGTGAAATTAACAAGAAACCTGCAAAGAGGAGACAAGTCATGTTCAATGCCACCGGAAAGCGACGCCACAGGGGAATGCACCCAGGAAGACGCGAACATCATAACCATGATAAACTATTCAAGGTGGCCGACAATGTCACTGATGAACTACGACTCTAACTGGATCCAGACAAACAAAAGTGAAAACCTGATCACACTGGACGGTTACGATTCAGACATACTTGACTTCAACATAACAACCCCAACAAACATACCTCCTGGAGGATACGCAAAAAGAATCGAAATGAGTTCAGGCGGAAAAAGCAAAAATGCCCTGATATACATAAACGTGCCTGACGACACAAAAATATTCAGGGAAACTGATCAGGGAGACGAGTCGCTAAGAGCAATCATAAGGGCAACTTTTGAAAACACAACTGTTTCAGAAACAGTCAAAGTCGTGTCAGCAATAGAGCAAGCTGCAGACATTGCCTACTCAGGAATCGGAACCAACCCGGTTCCGGCTGAATGGGTACAGGTAAGCCAAAACATTCTGGCATTCACAGGCAGCTGCAGCAACTTCTCGTGCAGTGACACTTTTGATATCAGCATCAGCGTGCCTGAAGGGCAGCCACCGGCAACATACACCGGGCTCATAACCATAAACGCAAACAACAACATAAGCAGGGTATACATCACATTAATCGTGATGCCAAAACCAATGCCTGTTACATACGAAGCATACGATTCGGACACAGGAGCAACGCAAAACCAAAGCATAACTGCGCCTGTTCACATCACATACAACGTAGAACCGGACACGTGCGGAAACGGGCAGTGTGACGATACGGAAACGCCGACAAGCTGTCCAGGCGACTGCGGAAGCACCGGAGGGACAAGCTGCGGAAACGAAACATGTGAACCGGGACTTGGAGAAACAGCAAGCACCTGTTCTTACGATTGCACAACTGTCGCTGAAAACACTTGCGGTGACGGATACTGCGCAAGCCCTGAAACAGACATAAACTGTCCAAGCGACTGCGGAAGCACCGGAGGAACAGCATGTGGAGACAGCATCTGCGGACCCGGTGAAAACAATGACAACTGCAACGTGGACTGTATCGACGCAACTGACGAAAACGTTGTTGCAAACCCAATAATTGTCCGCACGACACCAAACTATTACGCGGCACAAATATATGACGGGACAAACGACTATACAACCATAGACATTGCAAACAACTCACCGGCAGACAATGTAAGCTTCAAGATAACCTATGAAGAGCACAGCCAAGGGCTGCCAAGGTCATGGCTGAGGGCAAAAAGGGGAACAGGCGCTGAATACTTTGACATAACTGAAAGCTATTCAGACGAATTCACCTTGCTTGCGAAAAACGAAACCAACATTCCAAACGAGTCTGCAGACAAAGTAAACGAGACAAGCGTTACGATAGACATTGACGTTCCGCCGCTGACCCAGCCAGGAATTTACTCCGGAAAATTCATAATATCATCAGAGGTCTGGAGCGGGGAAACCCAGGGAGAAGGAGTGATAGTCTTTTACAACCAGGACATATTCCCATTGCTTATCAAAGTGCCGGAAAGAATCATTGTTTCCAGAAACCAGATAAACCTCACAGTACCCGACGGCACAACAAGTTCAGCAGCATCCTTTTCGATAACAAACCTCGGAGGAAAAGTCGACCTCGAAAATGTCACAATCACAGCTGACAAAATAGGTCAAAACGCAATAGAACCGGACTGGGTCACCTTTACCCAAAACGATTTCACAGTATACAGCGGGGGAGGCACAGAAACAGTTACCATGACTGTAACCGTACCTGAAGGGAAACCGTTCGGGGTAGCGACAGGAATGCTGAAAATAACCGGAACACTTGCCACTGCAAATGACTACAAAAACTACATAATGGTCTTCGTATCAATCCCGAAAAGACTTGCGGTTTCCTGTTCAACGTCTTCAGCTGTCAGCAGCTGTTCCACCCGCGGGATAAATGTTAACGTACCGTCCAGCTATGTCGGAACCGGCGGTTCCGTGCCTGTCAATTTCACCGTAAGCAACACCAGACCTGGTTCAGGGATAACTGTGGGCTCAAGGTACAGTGAAACAGGAGACGGGTTCTGGGACGATGAAAACATTTACATAGGAAGCCAGAACCAGTCAGAAGGTCCGTTTGTGACTCCTTCGCCGGTAAACCCACAAGGCAGCCAGACTGTCCAGATGAACATAAGCATACCTGTAGGAATACCCCCAGGAACATACACAGGAAAAATAAGCTTCGAGTACCAGATGGAAAAAATAACATTCCCGATAAAAATCTCTGTCCCGTTCGAATACAACTTCAGCTTTAACCAGACCGAAACAGAAGTATTTGACGGAACACCCACAAACATCGGCACAATAACAACAGACGTCATCAACCAGGACACAAGCGCGATAGTTACAGTGACACAAAGGGGAAGTTCCCCGGTGTCACCGTTCTGGTTCAGAATTGGAGAACCTGTCAAATGGCTTGTTTACGAGGGAGACAACACGCTGACTACAGACGTAAACATTACCGTGCCTGCCACAAACAGGACAACAACCAGGGCTTACTCCGGGTACATAGCAGTCGTGTTCACGGCAACCGCTACATACGACAGGATACCCTTCACAATAACCGTGAAAAACTCAATAAGCCCTGACCCGTCAAGCATAAGCCTTATTGTCGGAGACGGCGGTTCAATAACCACCGCAATCGGACTGAAAAACGAAAGCCCGAACGAATTTAACGTGTTCAACAGCGAATTTGTTGAATTCAGCCCGATCGGAGCAAGGACAATAAACACCGACTGGCTGATTTCCCAGCCCGCCAACAATGCATACTCTGTGTCAGGAGGGGATACTGACAGTGAAAACTACACCTTTGAAGTTCCATTGTCAGACAGCATGAACTACGACTACTATGACTACTCCGGAACATACACTGGAAACGTGTACATCCGGGGAACAATAGAGAGCCAGGCATATTACTACAACGTGCCTGTAAGCATAAACATCCCAAAAAGCATGGAAGTAAGCCCGGGTTCACAGAGCATAAGCGGAAAATACGACGGTGAAACAGCATCATTCAGCCCGTTTGTCATCAAAAACAGGTCTGCCGTAGCAATTGAAAACCTCAGCTACAATGTTCTGGAAACAGGGTTAAACCCGATTTCGGACAGCTGGGTTTCAGGCTCTTTCGACGCAATAGCCATACCGGCTTGTGCCGACCAGTCAAACTGCAGCACAACCGACCTGAACCTGGACGTAACCCTTGCCGTGGACACTCCGCCCGGAACCTACACTGCCGACATCGTAATAAGCGGAGACAAAACAAAAGGCAGTGAAACAAAAACCGTGCTCTCAAAAGTCAGCATTGCAGTACAGGTTCTTGACAGGTTTGCAATCAAAAACAACCAGTCATCCATACTGCTGGTGACCCCGCCGGGAACAGGAGACAGCCTTGACTGCGAAGGAGTTCTCATACCAAAAGACACCGGATATCTAGACTGCAATCCTGAACTAAGCTGCGGAGACTCGGGATTCAACGACGACTGCAACCCGTGGGGTGAAGAAGCAGTAAGCTCGTTCACAGTGCAAAACCTCGGAAGTGATATAACACTGACCTGCACGCTTAACAAACAGCAAACCGGAACAATGCCTGCTGAAACAAGCTGGCTGACACTTGAAGTAGACGGCGTTGAAGTAACAAGTTCATTTACAGTATCCCCGACAAGTGAAAAAATAATCAACGTGAAAGCACAGGTGCCGCAGATACCAAAAGGCGCTTACACTGCATCAGTTACAACAAGCTGCTGGGGGGGAGCCGACCCGATCAAAGCAAGGAACAAGACAGTGAACGTAACAATGAGCACTCCTCTTGCGTGGGGCATAAGCCCGCCGGAAAGTAACTGGACGCTAAGCACTTTCAGCTATGATTACCCGAACATGAATGAAGGAGACCCGTTGTACCTGGCATTCACAGCGCAGTCAGTAAATGAAGCAACAGGCGTAACAGTAAGCATCGCCAACCCCTCAAGCGGCGCGTCTGCAAAAGACTGGCTGTCGCTTGACAGGAGTGTCCTGATAATTCCGAAAGGCGGTTCTGACACAGTCAGCGTGACCGGAAACGCGCCGATCGGGGCAAGCGGGGACTACTCTGCAGTGATCCAGTTTAAAACAACGCTAACAAACGAAATAAAAACCAGAACCATAAACTTCACAGTTGGAGCATCGCTTGAACTCACTTCAAGCGCGATAACGGCAAACACAACTGAAGGCGTTGAAACAGTGCTGACTGACGGATTCGGAGTAATCAACGGAACAACCGGAACATTCCACACCGTGACTTACTCGGTACTCGGTGCAAGCGGTGAAGGAACACTGCCAGTACAACCGGCATGGTTCGCTTTCTCCGAAGGGACAAGCGGATGGAACGGGACAAACGGCATTGACGGTGGAAACACCGGACTTGTCAATGTGTCAATCACGCCAACATCCGGAACAACACCAGGAACATACACAGGAGACATTACAGTGACAACCAAAAGGGACATCACCGTAAACAGCGTCACGACCACAATCACGCAGTCAAAAACAATACCTGTGACCATAACTGTCGGAAACACCCTCTCGCTTGACAAGACCTCGGTAATCAAATCTGTTGACGAAGGAACAAGCGGAACAGAAGTGATAACTGTGACAAACAACAGCACGGTTTCAGGCGTGAACATAGAAAGTGTGGATGTGTCCGGAACATGGCAGGCAAAAGGCGAATGGGTAACGGTGACACCTGCAACCCCGCAGGCAATTGCCGCAGGAACAAATACGGCGTTTACCATAACCGTGTCAGTTCCAACCCCTGGATCGTCTGGTGACTACGCCGGAGAATACACGGGAACTGTTACCTTTGTTTCAGACAAGGGCGAATCAAAAACCGTGGACCTGATAGTAAGGGTCAATACAAGCGTTGTTATTGACGTCTGCTAAGGCAGGGTTCCGCAAACCAGGATTAAAGAAGGGAACTTGTTTCCCTTCTTCTCTTTATTTTTAACACTCTAAAAATATTTCTGAGACCCTGAAAAAATCAAATTCCGCAACGCAAAAACACTAGTATGATTTAAATACAAAAAAACTCTTTCTTTTAATGTAAAAAAGTGATTTCATGGACATAAAAATTGAAAAAATGATTCTTAAGAATTTCAAATCCTTTAAAAAAGGAAATGTCTTGTTCTCAGACGGGTTCAGCGTAATCGGGGGCCCGAACGGCAGCGGAAAAAGCAACATAATCGACGCCATATGCTTTGTCCTCGGAACCGGCAGCATGAAAAACCTGCGGGCTTCAAGGCTGACTGACCTTGTAAACAGCAAATCAAAAAACGACAGCGCCGAAGTAAGCATTTACCTAAAGGAAAACGATGAAAAATACAAGGTAACAAGGATAATTGACAAAAAAGGAAAAGGAACCTACAAACTAAACAACAAAAACACAAGCAAAACAGCACTCATCCAGTTCCTGCGAAGCAAAGGGATCTCACCAAACGGATACAACATCATCATGCAGGGAGACGTTGAAGGGATAATCAAGATGAACTCCAGGCAACGCAGGCAGATCATCGACGAAGTTGCGGGGATTGCAGAATACGACGAAAAAAAAGAAGAGGCACTAAAAGAACTTCTAAAAGTGGAATCCAAAGTATCTGACGCAAACCTCATAACAAGCCAGAAAGAAGGCGGGATAGAACAGCTGAAAATCGAAAGGGACGACGCAATAAAATACACCGAACTTAAAACCAGGTTGAAACGGGCAAAAGTAACAGTCATGAAAGAAGAATTCAATGTCATTAACGACAAAAACGAAACCCTTAAAAAGAAAATATCTGTCCGCGATGAACGCATGGAAGAACTTGAAAAAAACAGGCAGGAACTCAACGAGGAACTTGGGGAAAAAGAAACGGAACTTCTGGAAATCAACAAAGAAATACTTGAAAAAGGCGAAAAAAGCCAGATAGAACTAAGCAAACTCGTGGACAACGCGCGGACACAATTAAGGATAACCGAAAACGAAGTAAACAGCAAAAAAGAAACAATCGAAAAAGGAAACGAGAAAATAAAAGAGCTTTCAGAACAAACAACTGAACTTGACAAAAGCTTCAAAGGCAAAAAAAATGAGCTTTCCCAAAAAGAAAAAGACCTTCAAAAACTCAATTCAATAACAGCAAAAAAAGAAGCAGACCTTGCGGCAGTTATAAGCATGCTTGAAAGCAAAAACACGGGATTATTTGAAACTCAAAAAATGGTTGAAGAACTGGCAAAAAAAATAGACGAAAAAACAGAGGAAAACAACAAAATAAAAATAGACTCGGAAGCACTCAAAGAAAGAATCCAGCTTAAACAAGAGCACTTGAATGAACTATCCGGAAACGACGCTGAAAAAGAAAAAAGCACCGAAGAACTGAACGAAAAACACAACAACCTTGCAAGCGCCGAAAAATCACTGAACAAAAAAATAAGCAAACTTGAAGCTGAAATCAGCGACCTGTTCCAGCAGGAAAAGAAAATGAATTCGGAGTTTGAAAAAAACGAAAGAGACCTGAACGACGCCCGCGACAAGCTCACAAGCCTTCGCGCAAAATACCGGGCATACAAAGACGCCGGAATAGGCCCGACTCCCGCAATAAAGCTTTTGAACGAGGCAAAAGAAAAAGGGCTTATTCAGGGGATACACGGAACCATTACCGAACTCTGCGAATACGACGCAAAATACGCGGGCGCAATTGAAGCGGCTGCCGGCGGAAGAATGTTTTTTGAAGTGGTCCGCGACGACAACGTCGCCGCCGAATGCATCAACTTCCTGAAAAAGAAAAACGCGGGAAGAGTCACTTTTATTCCCCTCAACAAAATCCGCTCAAGAAAACTCAGTGCATCTGAAGAAGCGTGCCTGACAAAACAAGGCGCAATTGACGTTGCAATCAACCTGATCGACTTCAACCCCGGCTACCTCAAAGCATTTGAAAACGTATTTGGCACAACTTTAATTGTTGACGACTTAACTGCAATGAAAAGAATCGGAGTCGGCTCTGCAAGGATGGTGACCCTCGAAGGAGACATAAGCGAGCTAAGCGGTACAATGAGCGGGGGGTCGAAAAGGAAATCCGGCGTGAGCCTGGTTGAGCTGAAAAAGATCGATGAGCTGGAAGCCAAAACAAAAGAATTTGATGCTGTCAAAAGAAACCTTGTAAGCCAGCTTGAATTTGTCCGCAGCTGCTCAAACAACAAAAGAGAGGAAAAAACCAGCCGGGAAATTGAACTGAAAGGAACCCAAGTTGAAAAAAAAACAATCAGCGAAATGATCGTGCAAAGGCAACATTCAGGTTCAGGCAACAGAGTTGACGAATTAAAATCAGAGATCTCAAAAATCAAGTCAGAAATAGAAAAGAAAAAAGAACTGCAGAAAAAAGCAGAGTTTCAATTAAAGGAACTGCGCGACAAGCGGGCTTCACACGAAAAAAAACTTGAAAAATCAAGGGACTCAAAAGACAACAAGGCAATTGAAAAAGAAAGAACTGAACTTGAAAAACTGAAAGAGGAAAAAACCACGCTTGTTGTTGAAATAGAATCCCTGAAATCGGAAGTTGAAAAAGTTTACGATGCAAAAAACCAGTCCTTTTCAGCGCGGATCGACGATATAACAAACGAAAACGAACTGCTCAACAATGAAATAAAAAAACGAACAGAAGAAAGCGACAAAATAAAAGAAGAACTCAGGAAAAACGAAGCTGAACTTGACAAAGTTTCAGGGACAATGCACAAGTTGAACCTTCAAAAAACCAAACTCGCAAACGAACTGGAGGAAAAAAGCAGAAGCTGCGGTAAAATAAACCAGGAACTGACAAAGCTTGAGCGCGAAATAAACAACTTCAGGATAGAAAAAGCAAGGATTGAAACCCGTCTGGAGGATTTGCTGGCGGAATCCGGAATGGAAAAAGAAAGCGAAGACGAAGAAATAAAACCGCTGAAAGAGCCCGTGAAAAAACTCGTTGAAGAAATCCCAAAAATAGAGGATGAATTAAGGTCTCTTGAACCTATTAACCTGCGCGCGATCGAGTCTTATGACGAGCAAAAAAAAGAACTTGAATATATGAAAGAAAAAATAACCCAGCTTTCAGACGAGAAAAAAGCAATACTTCAAATGATGGACACAATTGAAAGCAACCGCTATGAAGTGTTCATGAAAACCTTCAACAAAGTAAATGAAAACTTCAAAAAAATATTCAGAAAAATGGCCAACGGTGACGGCGAACTTTCCCTTGAAAACGCTTCGGATCCCCTTGAAACAGGGCTCACGATTTCTGCCCAGCCGTCAGGAAAAGAAGTGAAAAACCTGGATTCAATGAGCGGCGGGGAAAAAGCACTCACTGCACTTACCTTTGTTTTTGCAATTCATTTGTCTGAACCAGCGCCGTTTTACATCCTTGACGAGGCAGACGCCCCGCTTGACAAGGTAAACAGTGAAAAGCTCGGGGAAATGATTAAAGAATTTTCCTCTGAAACCCAGTTCATTGCCATTTCCCACAACGACACCATGTTCCGCTCAGCAAACCAGGTCATAGGAGTCGCTTTAAACGGCAGTGACGGCTCCTCAGTTTTGGGCCTTCCGCTTCGGGAGCACTCGCAGTCGCCTAAAAAAGTAAAAAGCTGACAAAAAACAACAAAAAACAGTAATTGATTTTTTTTATTTGACAAAAAAGGCAAAAAAACAATTGCTATAGATTAAAAGTTATTAAACTAAAAAAGAGTGGGGGTGAAGTTGCCTTCACCCGCAATTTGTTTTGATTTTATCCGAAGAGCGCGCCAAGTCCTGCGGCTGCTTCTTCTTCTTTCTTTTCTTCTTTTTCTTCTTCTTTCTTTTCTTCAGCTGCCGGTGCCGCTTCCGCTGCCGGTGCTGCTGCGGGTGCCGCTGCAACTGCCGCGGTTTTTATTGCTTCTTCGATGTCAACACCGTCGAGAGCTGCAACCATTGCTTTTACCCGTGCGCCGTCTGCTTCTACGCCTGCGGCTTTCATTATCTTGGTTATCGCGTCTTCAGTTATGTCCTTTTTTGCTGCGTGCAAGAGCATTGCACTGTAAACATATTCCATTTCATTACCTCCAGCTTATACTTTGTTCTCCTTTGTCTTTATCATTTCTTGCTTGTTTTTCTTGTATCTTAAACTTCTTTATCCATCTGCTTCTTCTGTTTTTTCAATAACATTTATTTCATTCATTTCTTTGAATCTGCCAAAGTCTCCTTTTTTGACTCTTTGTCAGAAAATTTTTCTGCCGGTTCTGCCCGGGCTGCTTTGTCAGCCTTTGGCTCGGCTGAATCATCGGACTTTGGTTCTGCTGAATCACCACTTTTCGCTTCTTCAGCTGAAGATTCCTCTTTTTTTGAATCAGTTTCAGTTTCAGCTGCTTCAGCCTTCAAGTCAGTTTCAACTGATTCAGCCGGATGTTCTTTGTCAACTGCTTCAGCTGACTGTTTCTGACCAGCTGCTTCAACTTGTTCCGGAATCACCGCGGCAAGGGCAGCTGACTGCCTGCCTGCTTTTTGAATGACTTGCGTTATCGTCTCTTTTGTGAGAATATTTGCCTCTATTGCGAGTGCGCGTGCGTCACTGAATGCTTTTGACATCATCAAAGGCAACGTGTCTTTGTTGTGTATTCCTGCATTGAACGCAAGATTAAAGGCGCTTGAATACGCTGTTGCGAAATTGCCCGCGTATTCTTCTTCGTCGATTTTCAGGACACTGCCTGTGAAAACAGAGCCCCCTTCGCATACTGCAACAAGGTTCATTCCTACTTTAAGCGGTTCAATTTTAAGCTTTGTGAGGGCTGCTGCCACTTTATCGCTTATGACTTCGCCTGCCCTGACCACCACTTTGTCTTTTGCAACCGCTATTTTTCCTTCCTGGATTTTTGTTTCAAGCCCTGCCTGCTTGAGAACAGAAAGATCCGGTCCGGGAATCATGTCTGTTTTTCCTGCCTTGACCTTAACATCTTCCGGGGCAATTGCCCCTGCTTTTGCAGGCGCTGACGACTTGTTTTTGTTGATTGTCGCGTAAAGCTTGAACGGGTTCATTTCAGTCATGACTATTACGCACGGTCCTTTAAAGTGAGGGATCAGCTCTTTCAGACCCTCTTTTTTTGACTCTGTTATCGCCCTTTCAAACAAGGTCTTTTTGGCCATGCGCATTTTCATGCCTGAACGCAGTGACGCCCTCATTTTCTGCAGTTGTTTTGCAGGGAGGTTTTCAAGGTTTATTATCCCGACTATCGACGGGGAAGAAATAACTTGCGACAAATCTTTTACTTCCTTGACTTTCCAGTCGGCAATTGCTGCTGAGCCCATTTCTTACACCCCCACCTTTACAGGCGAACCCATCGTGGTTTTCACATAAATTGATTTTATGTTGACATCGCCTTTCTCAAGTTTGGACTTCACTGCCTCGTAAACTGCGAAAGCATTGTCTGCTATCTCGTTTACAGGCATAGACTCCGAGCCGATTGAAACATGCACTACGGGCATGAACTTTCCTTTTGCGTTTGAAACAGTAATCATTGACTTTGCTCTTTTTACAATGGCTTCAAGGTTCTGGTTTGGCAAAAGCGGTTTAGGCATTTTTTTCCTGGGCCCGAGAACAACACCCCATGTTTTACCGATTTCGGCCATGAGTTGCGGTTCTGAAAAGAAAAAGTCAAATTCTTCTGCAATGTCTTTCAATGCCTTTTTGTCTTTTGCAAGTTCTGTTACCTTGTCTTTTTTTATGATCCGGTCTACTTTTCCCTGCGCTGTTTTTGCCATTGCGTCTTCTGCAAACAAACACACTTTGGGTTCTTTTCCCCTGCTCTTCGGCAAATGCACTTCAACATTGATTCTCTTTTCCGGTTTTGAAAAATCTATTGCCCTGAAATTCATGATTAAATCCACTGACTGGGTAAACTTTCTTTTCTTTGAGTTTTCAAGGGCTGTTTTTATTCCCTGCTCAAACATTTTTTTTTCCATTTTATCCCTCCTGCTTGTATTTTAGCAGTGATTGCGGGTTTTAAAACAACGAGTCGTGTTTTCCCTTATCTATTTCCGTTTGGATTTTTCTCGGGTCTTTTCCTTCAACAGTTATTCCCATGGAAGTTGCTGTTCCAAGCACTTCCTTGGTTTTTGCCTTGAGGGTTCCGCCGAGAAGCGAGTCGCTTTTCATTCTCGCGACCTTTGTTATTTGTTCAAGCGAAATGTCCCCTGCGACTTCAGAGCCCGGTTTTTGGCTTGCTTTCTTGAGGCCAATCTCTTTTTTGACCAGCGAGCTTGTCGGCGGGGTTCCGACTTCTATGTCAAACTCTTTTGTCTTGTCGTCAATCTTGACTTTCACGGGAACCTGCATTCCGGCAAAATCTTTTGTTTTTTCATTTATTTTTGTTATGACGTCGTTTATATTGACGCCCATCGGTCCGAGACTTGGTCCGAGCGGTGGTCCTGCACTTGCTTTTCCTCCGTCGACCAGTGCTTCTACTACTGCCATTCAATCACCTTTTTTACCCCGTAGTTCGGGCCGCGTTGAAACGCGTTTGATTATTTTTCGGTTTTTTCTTTATTTACGTCTATTTATCTTTATTTTTTGTTGTCTGCTTCCTTGTTTCCTTGTTTCCTTGTTATTTTGTTTTCGTATTTTTAAAGCAAAAACAGTTTTTACTTAAAAACACCTTAACACTATAATACTTCAAAAAGAGTGTTTAACTCTAAACTGCTTGTTGTATTGCTTGTTAAAAACAGCGTTTCAAGTGAAACATCAATAATACAGTGTTTTTTATATTTAAATGATTCGGACAGTGGTGTTTTAATCGCGCTTTCAGGTGTGAAGCTGCAATTATTCGCTGTTATCCATCATCTGCGTAATACTAACTATTAATATTTATTTGATTCGACAAGTGCTTTGTTTTGGTGTGCGTTGGGTGTGCTTAGCCGGGGGGATTGAATGGTTTATTTTGTCTGGTGCGGTTTGGCTTCTGCTGAGTCAGAGTTTTTTGTTCAGGTAAATCTGAATTAATTTAAATCCATTATTATTGAATGTCAAGTTACTTGTGTAAACGAAGATGTTCTTTTTCCCATGGGATCCTGAATCGAAAACGGCATTGAGTGGTTTCTAAACGCTGCGCTTGCGGCTTTTGAAATGCATTCCTGTGTTATGATGCTTTGGCGTGTGCTTAAATCATTGTAACGCAAAACTCTTCTTTCCCCGACCTCAAGTTCCTTTTCCACTTTCGTGGTTGCGCAGTAAGCGCCGTTGAAGTAAAAGTCATAGGAACCGCTTGGAATCGGTTCAATGCCTTTGTTTTTCACAGCTATTACAACAGGGTTGAACATGTTGATGTCTGTGTTTTTGAGCTGGGAGTCTATCTGGATATAATATTGGCGCACGCCGATTGACTGTGCCTGGCTTCTCACCGCAGCCTGTGAATTTTCCTGCGTGTTCGTAATCCACAAAAACACAAGGGACCCTGAAACAAGAGCTATAAACATAAGCAAAAGAAGAGTGACAAGTGATGATGCTGGTTTTCCGCCTATAGACATTGTTTCACCGCAAACACTGAAAGTGGACAATGGAATATAAACCTTGATTAAATAACCAAAAAAAGAGATAACTGAATATTATAAAATTATAAAAACTTGACAAGAAACAGGGATTAAAAACAGTTGAAAAAGAAAAAAAAGAAAATAGAGCAACCGAAGCTGCCCTATTCAGTTAAAAAACTTATGCTACGAGGGTGTATTCTTCACCGACAACTCCTTCAGGTCCAGTTACTTTGAACTTATGTGAAGTTGAACTACCTGAAACATCACATGCTGCAAGAAGTGCGTCGGTGAATATAATGGTTGTTCTGTTTCCATCACCCAATGCATCCTCTGTGTCAGTATCACTACAATACTGCCCATCAACATACAACGAATATGCTCCACTATTAATTATGCTTCCACCGATGTTCCTGATTGAAACACTAACATCTACAGCGTCAGCAACTAAATCACTATTTGCTATCTGTGACTCAATAGCAATCTGCTTGTTTTTGTTGATCTTTGTGTCAACTGTGTCTCTTACTTTTGCCTGTGTTCCGGACTGAAGTCCTACGCTCCAAATGTAAGCGAGAACTGCGGCTGCTACTGCAACTGCGACCATCAGAACGACGGCAATAACTGGAGACAACGCTCTTTTATCTTTTCTTAATATTGTCTTCATTTATATTACCTCCATTTATGGAATAGAATACATCAAAGAAGTTACAATCCCTTTAAAAAGATTACTGAAAAAACGACACCACTAAATAGTAACAACAGGCGCAAAACAGCGTTTTTTCAGGAATAATTATATATAATATATGATATAAAACTAATTTCCAAGCAAAATTCAATCAAAAAATCAAGCCGGTTTCAAAGCCGTTTAATGTTCATTTGCTTGCCGGCAAGCTTGTGGAAAAACGAGTCCTTTTCTATTTTTGCCAAAACATCTTTTCTTCCGACAATGGAACGAACCGCTTTCTTTGCAACAGGAACCGAAACATTGGCAGAAGACGCAATCTTTTTTACAGAACACACGTCGCCGCTCTTCAACGCCTTGATCATTGAATAAACCCGATTGTACTCTTTTTCAGAAACCCCGCCGAACTTTGCTGAAGAATCCGCTTTTTTTATAGATGCCTCGGCTTCCTTAAGATGCGAACTGCTCTTTTTTTCCTCAAAATGCTTTTTCACTTTCTCTGCCTTTTCCTCAACCCTCAAAACATGCGACGCAATCCTGCCGGCTTCGCTGCCTGAAAGCTTCTTCTTGTTTCCGTCAATTTTTGCCAGCATTTTTTCAATCTGGGGCTTTGACTTGCCGATGATTTCCGGGTGAGACGCCTTTTCAACTGACTTAATCGAATCCTTGATCTCATCAAGCTGCCTTGAAACATTTGCCTTCACGGACTTTGCTTCAACGGCCTGTTTCCTGACCCCCAGAAGCTGTGCTTTAAGGCTGCTCAGCGAATCCGCAAAACCGGTCGAAACTTTAGTGGAGCCCGACTCAAGCGAAACCTGTTCTTTTCTCAGTTTCAGCTTCGCGTCATCAATGTGCTTGCCGGTCTTGCTTCCTGCGCCGACAGTTGAAATCTGGTTCTTGAGGCTCCTGACTGCCTTTCTTGCCTCGTCCAGATCATGCTTTGAAACAACCGCCTTTGAAGACCCGAGATGCGACTCCATTTCAGAAAACCTTTTCTCGACTTCTTTCAGGTGGCCGGCTATCCTTGCAACCCGTGTATCCTCGCTTGACTCAAACGACTTAAAACCTGATTCAATGGACTCAAGCCTGGACTTAAGCTCGCCCGACGAAAGCTGCCCGTGATAAACATCTGCTTCAATGTCCTTTAATTTCCCGAGAACCATCGAAACATTTTTTGAAAGGGCTTCCACTCCCTTTGAAGGCGAATCCCTTTTCATTGCCGACAAGTCCCTTGAAACACTGCCAAGCTCTTTTTTAATTGTATTTACCTGCGAATCGAAATAAACTGCCAAATCCTTGTTGGACTTCACTGCCTGCTCTGTTGCATGAAGTTCTTTTGAAAGCTCGTCAAGGGCTTTTTTAATGTCCCTGGAATCACCCGAATCCCTGCCCTGTGCGGACAACGGCTTGAGCTTGAGGAAAATGTTGTCTTCAACACCGTTCATCTTTGACTCAAGCTTGTCAAAATGAGTTTCAAGCTCTTCTATCTCATAAGCAAACATCTTTGACAGGTCGTCGCGGCTTTTCACCTGCTTTGAAAAAGAAGAAAACCTGTCAAGAAGAGCGCTAACCTGCGTCTTAAGAACATCAAACTTTTCCACTGAAATGCCGCTTTTTTTAATTTGGCCCGAAAGCAAACCAAGTTCATTTTCAAACTTTTTCAGCTCGTTTGACACGCCGGCCTCGATTTCACCGATGTTTTCAGACATCTTGGAATCCAGGTCGTCAAGTTTTAACTTGACTTCAACAAGGTCTCCCTGAAGAGACTCAGTCTTGTAGATTGACGGGATTATCCCCTTCAGTTCAGTGTCAATTGACTCAAGCTTTGAATCCAGGCCGGAAACAGTTCTCCTCAACGCGTCCATTTTTGCCAGATGTTCCCCGGAATCACTTTCCTCAAACAAGGCCTTTTCAACAGAACTTATTTCTTCGTGAGTTTTTGCAATGGATTCTTTAATGGAAGCCATTTCAGAATCAAGCTTGTCAAAATTCAAAATACCCTTGAATTCCTCGACTTCAGAAGCAATCTTTTCAATGCCCTCGCCTTCTGATTCAAGGAAAGTGATCATCTTGTCAAGCTTTTTATCTATCGCCCTGACCGTGTCAGCAGAAGACGAACCAACGGAGTTGTCAAGTTTCCCGAGGCGTTCAAGGACTTCAACCTGCGACCTTGCGACTGCTTCAATCAGCTCTGTTGTGTCAGTGTCCTCGCTCATTGAATCAGCAGCATCCAAAAGCAGGTTCATCAAGTAATCGATTTTCTCAGACAATTCCTTGTTTTCTGAAATATTTTCATTAAGCAGTGACACGGCGTCAGAAAGATTGCTCTTTGTTTGCTGCTCGCGCAAAAGCGACTTTATTTCAGAAGCCGACTCGCTGTTTTTTACTTTCTCAAACTCCTTGAGTTTTTCCCGCAGCTTGTCTCTCCTCGACTTTCCCAATTTTGACTCAGTAACAGTTTTAGTACTCAATAAAACACCAGTTCAAATTAAAGTAAATCAAATTAAAGTAAATACATTACCCAAACTAAAATAAAGTAAATGCCTTTATAAATTATTTGCTTTTTTCAAACTAAAAACAATGCAAAGAACACAAAAACCAGAAAAAATGTAACTACTTGAAAGTGGTTAACTGCCTGTTTGCTGGTTCACTCAATATTCGTCTCACCATTGTCCGGCATACGGGTCCAAAAAAACCATATGCCAAGGGACACAAGTATCATGCCTTCCCGCCAGATAAATATGTGGAAAAGGTCAAATACCCAGTAACCAATGTCGTGGACACCCATCATTATTGTGGTAATTCTGACTACATTTGCAAAGTAAATCAGCGGAACACCAATCAGAAGGCCAAAAAGTTTTTTTCTAAAGCCTGCAAACGGATACCCGACGATTAAACCGATCACCGCAAGAATGCTTATGTAGCCAACGCATTCCCTTACTATCGAGCTTCTGAAAACTGCCTGGTTTTCGTTAGAGTCCCTGAATTCCATTACTATTGTGGGGCCCTCTTCCCCCCATTTTACATCGCTTTCCTCAAGCGCGTTGACAATGGCAGCCCTGGACTCGTCAGTGTACGCCAGAACAGCAATAAACACATCGCCGTTCTTTTGAATCAAGGGGTCTTCGCTTGCCGAAAGGGCAATTACTTTTGACACCGCTCCGTTTGAAAAATCTTTCTTCTCAAACTCGACAATCAGATTCTTGTCTTCAAAAGTTGAAGGATAGCCGACCATGTTAAGCAGCAAAGTCGAATGAACTGACACAAGCTCTCTTACCTGGGGTATGTCCAGCTGGGAATTGGAAATAAAAAACACGACAGCTCCGAAAAAAGCCATCACCACCAAAAAAGAAAGCACATTTAGCAAAAATTTATCTTTTTTTTCAAGCCTCAAGTCAACCAAAAAAACACCCATCCACAAAAAAAATAATAATGTAATCGTATATTAACATTGCGACTGAACCAAACCCCAAAGTAACTGCAACACCTCAACAAATCCGCTGCAACAACAAACTGCTGCAACCTTATGCTGCAACCTTATTTTAGTTCCTGTATGAAAATGTATATATACAAACATCCATTTAGTTCATTCAGACTTGCGGCACCATACAAAAATACAACACAAAAAAATCATTAATCAACAGGGAAAAACCACTTCAAAAGGGAATCAACATGTTTTGCAGGAAAAGAAAAACTGTCTTAAGAGGGCTTTCAAACATAATATCATTTACTTTGCTGGTCTTCATTGCAGTGGTGCTTGTCGCAGGAATTTACGCATGGTCAAACAATCTTCTGACAACATACACGTCAAAACTTGACAGGGAAAGCACAGACACATACAAATCACTCCAGTCATCCATTACGCTGTCCCTTCCGGCATACGCGCGCGAAAACAAACCCTACTACGCAGTGGCATACAACAACGGCAACTTCGGAGTCAAAAAACTGCGCGCAACACTCTACAAAAACTCCGGGGGAACAGAAACACCCACAATACTTGACGAAAACCACACCGTCGCAACCACACTGAACACAGGGAAAACCGTGCTTCTGAAATTTGACTCCTACAAGCCAAAACAAGGCGACCAACTGGTTCTCTGGAGCGCAGAATACATGGCAAGGCAAACTTACAAAAGCGACATTGAATTCGTGCTTGCGTCCGGAAACGAACAAAGCACGCCGTCAAAAACAGATGTTGACAGCGTTGATTCAAACAAGTTGGCTCTTTCAAACAACTCAAACTGCGTGGCAGCAAACACATTCGAATGGGACCTTGGAACAACAGAACCGAAAATTGACAGCATTTTCCTTGACGCGTACCTTGACGTGAACGCTTCAAGCACCATTGAAATACGCGACCAAAACGATGTGCTTGTCGAAACAGACACAGTGCAAACCCAAACCTCAGCCCACTACACTTACAACATTTCAGGCGCAGACACCTCAACACCCGCGACTTTCAAGATATGCATAAAAGAAACAAGCGGAAACCAGTTAAACATTAATTACTTAAAACCGGTGGTCATCTATGAACAGTAAAAAAAGCCGGAGCAAAGCCCTTTTCGGTAAAAGGGGACAGTCGCAAATGATTGCCTTTCCAATCCTGTTCGCAATACTTTTGGTCACGTGGGTTCTTTTAACTTACAGCTTTTACGACTCCTCAAACAACTCCCAAAAAGCACTAAACGAGCTCAACGACCGCCACAGGATCGAAATCCATTCCTCGTTTTCAGCCGAAAACCTGCCAGGTCCGACCAGTTCAGGCGGGCATGTAAAAAACAGCGGGGAAATCACTTTCACAAACACAAACGCAATACTCGTGCCGTTCGACGGCTCAAATTCAACTCACTCAAAAAACCTTGGAAGGATAATCCCGAAACAAACAAAAGCAGTGTCTTTTGACCCTGCAACCATAACTTACGGAGACATTGTAATTCTCAGGTCAGTGCAAACGCACCTCGTGTCAAACATCCTGCCGCTTGAAAACAAAGCAAGCGGGTGAAAATAACGTTAAACGGATAACCTAAAAAATAACCTGAACTTTTATTCAGGAACAAAAGATGAAACAGATAGAAACAGGTCAACAGATAATGTTTTTTTCAAAAAACAAAAAACATTTATAAACAACATGAAACTTTCAATAATTCAGGGCGAGATTATGTCAAAAAAAACAATTTCACTAACGCAGACTAAAAAAAAACAGCCGGCCAAACAAAGATACGCATCCAAAACCGAAAAATCAGGTGTTAGAAGAAAGAAAAGACAAGAAAAACAAGCTGATCTAAAAATCGAAACCAAGGTAATACCTGAAAAAAACCTTGAATTCAAGTTATTTAATGAAGAAGCCCTTAAACTGCAGACACTGAACAAAACATCAACAATCAATAAAACAGCAATCAAAATTAAAAAAACTGACCTTGCCAAAAACAAGGTAAAAGCAATAAAAGAAAAACACGCTGACAAAAAATTTCTTGGCTCGACCGACTCAAAGTTTTTGGAATCGCTTGAAAACAAAATGAAAGCAAACCTTGTGGAAATCGAAAACTACGAAGTGCTCAAAGACACAGTGACAGTCAAAATAGTCAGCGAAGAAGGAAACTTTTATTACCTCATAAAAGAACCGCCTCTTTCAAAAAGCGAAACTGCATTGCTTGAACTGTTAAAAGAGTCGATAATACAGCTCTCGGAAGGCACAAAGCAGCCGATCAACCAGCAGATAGACCAGGCAACCAAACGGTTCATGATCCCCATTCCAAACGAATCCCTTGAAAAAATAAAATACTTCATAAGGCGCGATTTTCTCGGGTACGGAATCATTGACGCCATAATGCATGACCCGCAAATAGAAGACATCAGCTGCAACGGGACACAAAGCCAGATCTATGTGCATCACAGAAAATACGGTTCAATTGAAACAAACATCGGCTTTGACGAGCTGGAACAACTGAAATCATACGTTGTAAGGCTCTCCCAACAGTGCAACAAATTCATCTCCTTTGCAGAACCGCTCATGGACGGGACCCTGCCTGACGGAAGCAGGGTGCAAAGCACCTACGGCGCAGGAATAACCGTAAACGGCCCGACTTTTTCAATAAGGAAAATCACAAAAACACCGCTGACTCCGCTGGACCTTATCCGGTTCAAGACACTGAGCCCTGAAATGGTTGCTTATTTCTGGCTTGTCATTGAAAACAAAATGAACATGCTGATAAGCGGGGGAACAGCAACAGGAAAAACCGCAATGCTTAACTCGCTTGCAATGTTCATCCCTGAAAACCTCAAGATAGTTTCAGTGGAAGACACTTCCGAACTGAACTTAATCCACAAAAACTGGATTCATTCAATCTCAAGGCCCGGTTACGGGCCGGCTGACGCACAAGGAAACCGCTACGGTGAAGTTTCTCTTTTTGACCTCGTGAAAGCATCTTTAAGGCAAAGGCCTGATTACCTGATAGTAGGTGAAGTCAGGGGACAGGAAGCATACACTCTTTTTCAGGGAATGGCAACAGGACACGCCGGACTCGGAACATTTCACGCAAAATCACTTGAGTCAATCATTGACAGGCTTACAATGCCCCCAATAAACCTGCCTTCTTCCCTGCTGGAACTCCTGGATGTCGTTGCAATCCAGACACTTGCGCCTGAATACGGAAACAACGCAAGAAGAAGCCAGAAAGTGCTTGAAATTGCAAAAATAAGTAAAACTCACGCTTATTCAAACACTGTTTTTGAATGGAAGCCTGCCAAAGACAACTACACAATAAACAAAAAAAGCCTGAATCTGGAAAAAATCGCCCATCATCGCGGCATGACTTACCCGGAAATAAAAAAAGAACTCAAAAGGCGCGCGAAGTTCCTTAAAGCAATGTCTGATAAAAAAGTGGACTTTGAAAAGTTCAACACCCACTTGAGAAACTACAGGAGAGACCCTGAAAACACCCTGGACAGACTCAAGGGAAAGACCAACGCCCTAAAAAAAGTTAAAGGAAAGATTAAATGAAGTTCTTTCAACAATGCCATGCCCTGCTCAGGAAACCAAAAATAACTGCGTTTAGCGAACTCAACAAGCCGATATTTAAATCAAACATAGGTTCAACCCCCTACGAATTCAAGGCCGGGCTTGTGGTTATTCCCATACTGACTTTTATTTTCACTGCCGCAGTTTCAACCCTGATAGCCATCACAGTATTCAGTATCAAACCAGACATGATATTAGTACTTTTAATCTCCACTGTTTTTTTCCTTATCTCCTTTGTTTTTGTCTATTACTACCCTGAAGAAATAATTTCCACAAGAAACAGGAAAATAAACAGCAACCTGCCGTACGCGCTAAACTACATGTCTGCGATAATTGACGCGGGAGTAACTCCCCTCGGTTCTTTCAAAACCCTTTCCGAACTAAGTTACGGCGAAGTAAGCATCGAGTCAAAAAAACTCGTGTCCGGCACAAACCTGGGCCAGGACATGATAACCGCAATGGATGAAAGAATAAACTACTCGCCTTCAAAAAGATGGGCAGACATATTAAACTCGCTGAAAATATCTGTCCAGTCCGGGGGAAACATCCGCCAAATGCTCGCGCAAAAAGCACAGGGGGAGCAAAAAAACCTTAGTCTTGAAATAAGCAAATATCTTGTGAAAGTCGAGACAATAACAACATTTTACATCACATTATTTGTGCTTGTGCCTCTTTTGATTCTTTTGATGGCTGCAATATTCAATGTCATAAACAGTGCTCTTGACCTGGGCGGGGACATGACATTCACAATAACAGTCCTGATATTCTTTGTCTTGCCTGCCGCAAACATGATATTTTTCATCCTGCTCAGGACAAACAGGCCAGAGGTGTTTTAAGTGCACAGAAAAACCGCAAGAATACTCATCTTTTCAGCTTTGAACGCAGTCATCATTCTTCTGGCAGACATTTTCTGGTTCAACATGGAATACTTTGAACTAATGATATTTGCAGGGATAGTCATAACAATCGCTCCGGCGGCAATAGTGAATTTTCACCACTCTTCAGTAATTAAAAAAAGAGAAAAAGAATTCCCAAAAGTATTAAGCGACTTATCCCACTCGCTTGAAACCGAAATGACCATCACCCAAGCAGTGGAGCTGGTAAGTAAAAGTGATTTCGGCGAGCTTGACCCGCAAATAGAGCGTTTGAAATACCGATTAACTGAAATGCACATGCCTTTTAACCAGGCATTTGAAATTTTTGGAAAAGAAACAGAAAGCACTGAAATCAAGCAGTCAATCAAGGCAATTATCGGTGCGTACAACGACGGCGGAAACCTAAAAAAAGTTTTCGCTTCCATTTCAGAAAGTTCAAGGCAACTGACTACCCTGAAACTAAAACGCGAAAACAGGGCTTACACCCACATCCTTGTCGCTTACGTGATTTTTTTTATTTTCCTTGCAATAGTAATCGGTTTGACAGTTACATTTGCGGCGCTGACTAAAACAGACATGGACATTAACTTTGAAACCCACGTAGGAAACCTGATTCCAGAAGAGTTTTCAATGCTTTTGTCAGAATCAGGCCAGACAATAAAACTATTCAAAGAAACAGGAATAGAACAAAAAATAACAGCCATCGTGAACAAAACACTTGAACCCGGCGAACCGGTGCCAAAAGGGCACAACAAAGATGACTTCCTGTTCATATTTGTCTCCCCGGACAAAGACCTGTCAATCCTTGACAAAGTGGAATACGCAGGAACAGACTACGAAATAACCGAACTTGTCGGGGCTTTAAAAGACGCTGACGGGGAAATGGTTTACTTAAAATACGCGCTGAAAAAAACCAGGGAAGAAATACAACAAAGCCTGCTTAAAGAAAACGAAGAAATGCTCATGGGCGACATAGACAATGCATTCGGTGGTTTTTCAGACTTTCAGTACTTGTTTTTCGGCTTGAACATCATTATCGGAATATTCCTCGGCCTCTTCATCGGTGAAATAAACGAGGGAAGCTTCATTCTCGGCTTGAAACACAGCGCGATATTTGTCACCACCACAATAATCGCATTCTCATCAATTGACCTGGTCACTGAATTAATCGTGGGACTTATCTGATTTTATCCCTTGCATGGGTAAAACAATTATCTGACAGCACTTGACAGATTGCTGCAACATAAATACACGCGCACAACCCCCGTAACACAACCCACTGCTGCACAAGCCACTGTAACACAAAACTGCATGGCTTACGCTAAAGCCAATAGCCTTCAGATAAACAGGAAAAACCATTAAACAGTAAACAAATCAAAAACAGTGCTAAAAACAAAAAAAATGCACAAAAAAGCATAAAGAAAAAGTTAAAAAATAAGTGTTTGGCAACGTCATGAAGTTCCCGCTTGCTCACGCAAAGCAGTACAATTCAAATCGCTGATGAACTTAACTTCTGAGTTCGAGACGAGTTCAGGTGTTGCTCCAACGCTATGATCGCCAAACATACCTAATACGGCATTACTCGTATTTAAAGATTACTTGCCAAAAATTCATTTCTTCAGACTCTTGATAATCTCAAGGGTTTTTTTCAGGGCCCTTTCAACATCCGCTTCGCACCTTGCACCAGTGCAAATTATTTTACCGTTTTTGAAAAGCAAAAGAGAGCTTTTTGGATCAGTAAGCTTTAGAATCAGACCTGGAAACTGTTCCGGTTCGTATTCTGCATTATCAATGCCTGTCGCAATACCATAAAGGTCAAGTTCCATTCCGAGAGAAGCACTGGCAACAATGTTCACTATAGTGTAATCTATCTTATCCGTCATTTAATTCCCCCTTAAAAAACCATATAAACTATATTTCCCTTTTCTGTCATATAAACCATAAAAGACACATGAGAAAATAGTTTTTAAAAAAGTATTATTTATGGGCTATTTATATAGACCACTATTTATATAGACCACTATTTATATAAACTGTAATCTATTTAAATACTTCTTTTTAAACAAAGCCTAAAAACATGGAAAAATGTTTAAAGAAGAAAAGAATACAAATCCAAAAGGAAAAGAAAACCGCAGCAAAAACAAAAATAAAAAACAATTAAATCAAAAATAAAGAAACACAAAAACAACGCCCTTAAAAAACAGGACCAGCTGTAATGACACATAGTTTAATTATATTTAAATAGATGACCGCGCATAATCTTATGGGGAATGCATTGACTAATAATCAAAAAAAAACTTGAATTAGAGTCATCTGTTCAAAAAAATGAAACAAAAAATTAAGACGATTTAATGATACTTATTGAGGTGAAAAAATGCCTAAATCAAACGGACCAAGATGCAAAACAAGAAACAAATTCAAAAGAGACACAAGGCAGGTAAAACCGACTCCGAACAGCATGTTGAAAGAACTTGCCCCAAACACAAAAGTCAACATACACGTTGAATCAAGCGTTCACAGCGGAATGCCTTTCAGGAGATTTATCGGGAAAACAGGGACAATCATGAGCAAAAGAGGCTCCTGCTACCTTGTGAAATTCAAGGACTCAAACGCTGAAAAAACCATTATAGTGCATCCGGCACATCTCAAAATACAAGGGTGAAATCATGATCGGAAAAAAAATTACTGAATTCAAATACATAACAATCCCTGAAGCAAAAAAAGTGCTTGACAAAAGAGCAAAAATAGGGGAACTCGGATACGAGCAAAGGCTTGCAAGAGAATACCTAACGGAATTTTCAAGAATAAATGAAAAAGACGCAAAAAAACTCGCTGAAAAATTAAAAAAAACAGAAAAACTCTCGGAAATCGCAGTAGTGAAAATTATTGATCTGCTGCCTAAAGACGAAGACGAACTCAGGGTAATCCTTCAAAAAGAACGGTACTCGCTTGAAAAAACCGAAGTTGAAGCAGTACTTTCAGCAGTCAAAGACACACTTGGCGCAAAAGCAGAAAATTAAAAATGGAAAAGAATTAAAAATGGAACAAAAAATGGAAGAGTATGCAATCGTAATCGATTACATGCCTGAAGGCCGACCGCTTGACTACAAGCACGAACCAGTAGTGCAAGCAGTGGGAACCGAATACTTCACCACCCTGGAACTGATTCCAAAAAAAGACATCAAGCTTACGATAAACGAACAGATTTACATCGGAAAAGACGAACGGGAAAAAATCCAGTACATAAAAGGCAGGATAAACTACGACCAGTTAACCAACAACGCGAAATCAGAACTGCCGGTTATCCTGAAAAAACTTGTTCTGGAACAGGAAGACAAATTCGTGGACTTCATGAACAAATCAGGCTCGCTTACACTGAGAAAACACCAGCTTGAACTGATTCCCGGAGTCGGGAAAAAACACATGCTTCAAATACTTAATGAACGGGAAAAAAAACCCTTTAAAGACTTCAAAGACATCATGGAACGGATAAGCCTCATGCCTGACCCTCAAAAAATATTTCCGGACAGGATAATTGAAGAGCTGATGGGCAACACAAAATACCACTTGTTCACAAGACCGAAAAAAAGATAAGCAGTCAAAGCAACCAGCTTAAACCTCAGAGCAACCAGTTTAAACC
>JAGGVJ010000023.1 GCA_021158055.1 Candidatus Iainarchaeum sp.
AGTGAAACTAACTTCATATCTTTCAGTGAAACTAACTTCATATCTTTCAGTGAAACTAACTTCATATCTTTCAGTGAAACTAACTTCATATCTTTCAGTGAAACTAACTTCATATCTTTCAGTGAAGCGACTCCCACATTATCTCGTCTTTTGAGTGAACAGTTACTCCTTTGTCAGTTATGTCAAACGGGTGAACTCTCTTGTCATGGTTTGTGCCGCGCATTTTTCGCACAAAAATTGACCTGTTCGGCGGAACAAAATAAAGCATGACTATCCCGTCAACTGCAAACTCCTCCACCCCGAAAGCAGAATACACGTCTTTTTTACCGTTTGTTTCAGCAGTCAAAAGCGTTGTGCACCCTAGTTTTTTGAGACTTTCGCTTATCTTAAAGATTGTGTGGCGAATCATCTGCTCTTTTTCAAGCCACAAACCAAAAGCAGTAGTCGAATCAATTACAAGGCGCTTTGCGCCCATTTCCTCAACCATCTCCTGTATTTTCTTAAGCTCGTCATCAATCTTGTTGGCAAAAACCGCAGGGTCATACATTCCAAAACGATAAATCTTAAGTTTTTTTTCGGTTTGAAGCTTGGTTATATCCCAGTGAAACCTCTGCATGTTCCACCAAATGTTTGTGGGACCCTCTTCAAGCGTAATGAAAATACCCGGCTCCCCGTAATCTTTTGCACCGTTGTACAAAAACTGCGTGCAAAAAATCGATTTACCGCAACCCGCACCACCGGAAACAAGCGTTGCACTCCCCTCTAAAAACCCGCCTTCTATAAGCTCGTCCATTCCCGGAATACCGCTTGGAATTCTCTTCATACAAAACCACCTTCAATAACCTTTATAACTACTGATATATTTAAGTTATATAATTTCAGTCTAAACAATAAATCATAAAAAGGTAAATGCCTGACAGTATTTATAAGTTTGCGATAATACAAAAAATACAACACTAAAAAATTTTGATGGTCCTCATGGCACAGGTTAAAAAATCCGCAAAACAAAAGGCAAAAAAGCCGAAACAAACGCAAACGGATAACAAAACCCTTTTGGAAGATTTAAAAACCGCGCCGGAACAACAGGAATTAACAGGTCAACCGACAAAAAAAACCGGTGAAAACCAAACTGAACAAACTGACCCTAAAAAAATAACTTCCGGCAAACAGGAAAACGCAGAAAGCAATGAAAAGAACCCTGATCTTGTTACAATGATTGACGAGCCAACATGGAAAGTCATACTGTTTGACCTGGTCAAAAAAAACAACTTCAACCCCTGGGACATAAACATTGTCAGCCTTGCAGACGCTTACATGAACAAAATCCAATCACTGAAAAAATTTGACTTCCACATTCCTGCAAACGCGGTGCTTTGCGCATCCATTCTTCTCCGCATAAAATCAGACATTTTCAAAATCGACTTTAAAGAAGAACCCAGTGAAGACCCCGATGCCTCAATGTTCAGCATGTTTGATGATTCGTTTTCAATGGATGAAACCCTGTTAAATGACCTCACCGAAAACACAAGCGTAGTGCCTCACCTGCATGCTCCGAAAAGAATAACCAAACGCAAAGTCACACTCACAGAACTTGTCGACGCAATAAACGATGTGCTTCACAGGACAAGACAACCAAGAAAACAACCTGTAAATCTTGAAGACGAACTTGACTTCATGGATTACTTCAATGCAGAAGAAACCGAAACAATAGAAGAAAACGTAAAAAACATCTATGAAACAGTGAAAAAAAACGTTGACAACGAAGGACTGACAAATTTTTCGACAATAATTGAATCAAACGAACCAGAAGAAAAAGTCTCAAAATTCTTTCCCCTTCTCTACCTCATGAACGACAACAAAATAAACCTGTGGCAGGACGACTTCTTTGGAGAAATATTCATAGCGCTGATAGAAAACCAAAAAGCATAACGGCAAATCAAACCACGCGGGATTCTATTCCAGAAATCCAGACCCGTCAATTCAAATTCGACTTGCAAACGGTGATAAGCATCACAAAAGAAAAAAACGCAAAAACGCAAACGCAAAAACTTGCCGGCCTTAAAAAAACACTTGAAGGAAAAATCCTTGAAAGCGTCAATAAAGAAAAATACCTCAAAATTATCAACATAACAACCAACATCGAAAAACTGAAGCAAAAAGCAAGAAAAAACGGACTTATTTTGCTTCACAAAAAAATACCCCTGGAAATACCACACATAAGCGGAAAAATAAATCACATAAAAAACATCAGAAAAACATACGAACTGATACAGGAAATAGCTTCAGTAAACGGAATCAACCCTGATGAAAAACTGCTCCACAGAACCATGTTCAACTCAGAAACACTTCCGCCGTTGGGAAAAGAATACTGGTGGTTTCTTTTCATCGGGGAAGACACAGACAAACCAATCCAGGTAATGTTTCTTGTCTTTCGAAAACACGGAAATCAAATGCTATTCAACAAAAAACACATGGATTTCAAAAATATCAAAAATAACAAATTTCAAGGCGTTACTTCTTGCTGGGCATGGGACGGCGAGAAAATGCATGATTTGGGTGACACAAATGCAATCACCACGCTCGACCCAAAACACAATACACTAACCAGCAAAATTTCAAACCATGACATTCATTTTAACGGAACCTACCCCAATTTCAAGCTAAAAATCGGTGACGCAATCAACCTGGAAATGACTGAACTGAACCAGATAGACAGCAAAGACGCTTACGCGACATTTCTGCCTCCCTTTGGCATCGGGTGGGTGGACATGTTCTCAAAAACAACAGGAACCGTGCTTGGGAAAAAATTCAAAGGAAAAGCACACCTTCAAAAAGTTGTCGGAGTCACGACCTCCGGATGCTTTAACTGGGGGGAAATCTTCTTTGAAAACGGGTCATCATTTACCATTTTCTGCATCAAGCCAAAAAAGAACTCAAAAATTGCCCTTCACACATCCGCCACTTTCTATGACAATCATAAAAAAACAATCACAAAATTTAATGACCCGAAAATAGAAATATCCAAAAAAGAACCGGAAAATAAAAATGAAAATATCCAATGGGTAATTCAAGGGGCTGACAACGACAACGAATTCACCCTCGTGCTGGACACATACAGTAAAAAAGAATTCAACATGAAAACCATTGAATGGCAGACATACATTGAATACCTTGTAACAGCAAAAGAATTCAAGCTCAAAACAAAAAGCAAAGAAATTAACTTAAGCAAACTCAGCAAAGGCACGGGAACATTTGAAGATGCCTACGGGTTCATATTCTAAAAAATCAAACGGTGATCACTTGTCTGAAAAACAAGACAAAAACAAACAAAACGACATATGTGAAAAAATCTGGGAAATCGACCCGAGCGACAAAAAAACCGGAACCTGGTGGTGGTGGTTTTGGCTTTTTTTCATTGACAGTGAAAACAACCGGGATAAACCGGAGCAACTCATGGTTCTCTGGTCAACAAAAAACAACCCGAAAATAAAATGCAACGACATTGTCATGGAACTCAACAACCAAATCTCACCCCTGAAAGACAAAACCACTTTCAAGGGAGCAGTGGCAGTGTGGTATTTTGACGGGGAAAAAATGCACGACAACTACATTCTTGAAAACTGCAACATGACCCTTGACAAAAAAACACGCAGCCTAACATCTGATTCAAAAGACAAAACTGTTTTCCGTGAAAAAGAAGGCAAATTCACAGTAAATATAAGCAAAGGTGAAAAAAAATTCACCTTCACTTCAAAAACCATGGGCAGTAACAGATTTACTGCCGTCAGCGCAACCAAAAGCAACTACTTAAAAGGACTGTTCAGCCACGGCATAATAAAGCTGCCGAAAATAGGCTTCGACGGGCTGATAAAAGACACAAACGGAAAACGGGACATAAGCGGAACAGCATACTTTCAAAAAGTCACAGTCAATGCACCTGTTTCGCCATGGTACTGGGGAATATTCCATTTTGAAGACGGCAGCATACTATCATACTTCAATCCGTACATCGGCACAGCGATCCTAAAAGAAAACATTCCCGATTGCCTTGTGCCGTTTGACAGGAAAATCGCTTTGAAAAAAGGGATGTATTTCTTTGACAACAAAACAAAAAAACAGCACGTGTTTGAAGGCCTGTCCATAAAAGAACAGACAAACAATCAAAATCAGCCCACATTTAAAATCAGGGGGGAAAACAAAGATTCAAAAATAGCTTTCACGCTTGACTGCTATTCAAACGCATCCTGGAAATTTGAAAAACCCACGCTTGGACCGGTTAAAACACGGCTGAAATACAACGAATACCCTGCAAAAATAACGTTTTTTGAACTTTCTTTTAATAAAGAAGAAAAGAAAATCGTATTAAATGACCTGGGAAAAGGAATCGGAAACGTCGAACATTCCTGGGGAATCCTAATCTGAAAAGCATATGCTCCCCGCAACAAAACCAGTTACCACTCACTTAAAACTAAACGCGGACGGGCACAACTTGCTAATGACACAATCATTGCAAGATGGTTTCCTTGCAGTACACACTTGCCTTCCGTGAGCTATAATCAAATCAGAAACCAATCCCCACTTGTTTTTTGGAAACAACCCAACGAGATCTCTTTCAATATTTTCAGGGCTGGTGCTTGAAGAAAACCCCAGGCGAAAAGAAAGCCTTTTCACATGGGTGTCAACTGCAATTCCTTCAACTGCCCCAAACGCATTCAACAGCACAACATTTGCAGTTTTTCTCCCAACACCGGGAAGACCCAGCAAATCTTGCATGGAACCTGGAACCTCTGAGTCAAACTCTTCCCTTATGATCCTTGAAGTCTCTTTAATGTTTTTTGCCTTATTCCTGTAAAATCCAGTGGACTTAATATCTTTTTCAAACTCCGAAATATCCGCGTCCGCATAGTCATCAACTGTCACGTATTTTTTGAAAAGCTCTTTTGTAACCTTGTTAATGCGCTTGTCCGTGCACTGGGCCGAAAGAATAGTCGCAACCAAAATTTCAAGCGGATTTGAATAACAAAGAGTAGTATGCGTTTTTTGGTACTTGTTTTCAAGAAGCGAAAAAACAGTGCCTGCAAGATTTTTTTCAATCACTCCCACCATAGATTAATTACTAATCAAACTTGTTAAGAAACCTATGCAAACAGTCAAAAACAAAACAATTACATAAAAAATGATTCAAGATTCACCAAAACAAAAATCCCGCTGAAAATCAAAAAATTACCAACTGTTTTTTATATTCAGTGCCATTTATTCTATTTCGGCAACTAACAAGGTAAACAAAAAATTGCTTGAAGGGAGGGATAAAAAAATGACTGATTCAGATGGAAAAAACGAACAAGGAAAACACAGCGAACTCATAGAAGAAGTTTACACAAACCTAGAGAATCTTCAGCAGTCACTTGACAATCTCGCTGAAAAAGAATTCCCCATGGACTTGATTGTCATTGCATCGCTCATAGAACAAAACATAAAAATCGACCAGGTTGACTTCTTCCTGAAACTTGTCAAAAAAGAAGTCCTTGACCAGCACAAGTTCTTTGAAAAAACAAAAAAGAAATAAATCAACAAAAACCGCAAAAACGTTAAAACAAAAGCCCTTAAATAAGTTCAGACTTTCTTTTTACAGGCACTTTGCCAATCAACAGATGAGACTATGGAAGACAAAAAACTGCTTGAAGCAGCATTATTCATGAGCCCCGACGCTCTTGACCTGAAAAAACTTGCAAGGGTGCTTAAAACCAAAAAATACTCTTACGTGGAAGCTTACCTCAAGGAACTGAAAAAAGACTACTTTGCACGAGACACCGCAATTGAACTCACGCGGGACGAAAACGGCAAATACCGGCTTAAAGTAAAAGACAAATACCTTGAAAAAGTCGCGTTCTTTGCAGCTGAAAAAGACCTTGGGAAAAAAGAACTTGAAACCCTGGCATACGTCGCTTACCACGAGCCTGTCAAACAAAGCTCGATTGTCCAAAAAGTCAGGTCTTCTTCATACGACTACATAAAAAAATTAAAAGAACACGGGTTCATTTCAAAAGAAATCATTGACGGAGAACGCTCGCCAATACTCAAAACCACAAAAAAATTCCGCGACTACTTCGGAACAGACGCAATCGCATTAAAAGAAATGATAAAAAATGCACCTGCTGAAGAACCCACTCTCGAAGACTACAACCAGACAAAAGAGCAAGAAAAAAACAACACCCGGCAAGAGAAAACCGATTTCCCGCAGCAAGAGAAAACCGATTCCACACAACAGGGAACGCAACAAAACAACAAACCCGATGACTGGCAAACAACAACTGATCCTGTTTCTCAATCTGAAAAAAAAGAAAACCTGCCTAAAAGCGCGGAAAAACCTAAGAACGCATAAAAACAGCGAAAATAACATATAACACCTCAACCTAAAACTTTGAGGCAATCAATATGACATCAAAAAAAGCACTTTTGACAAGAGCCCAGGCAATCAAGCTTTTGAAAAAGTACAGCACAGGTGAAAAATCGTTCGAAGCAGTGCTTTCTCACTCACTTGCAGTTGAAAAGTCCTCAATAATACTGGCCAAACACATAGAAAAGAAACAACAAACAATAGACTTTCACCTGCTTTCAATCGGCGCCATTCTCCATGACATCGGGCGCTTTTCATGCCCGCCGAAAACACCCGCCTCCATTCAGCACGGAGTAAAAGGAGCTGAAATTCTTGAAAAAGAAGGGTTTGAAAAACTCGCAAGAATCGCTGAAACACACATTGGCTCGGGGCTTGACAAAGACACCGCTGAAAAACTCGGGCTTCCAAAACGCGACATGAACCCGAAAACAGTTGAAGAAAAAATAATCTGCCTTGCAGACACGCTTGTGTTTGGAACGCGAATCGGCTCCTTTGAAGAAGCCGTTGAAAGATACAGAAAAGAAGTCGGGAACGACTTGGCAGAAAAAACAAAAAAACTCAAACAAGAGCTATACAACCCAACAAACTGATTCTGATTCATTTAAAAAAAGAGATAAAAGAGAGCACCTGCCCTCTCTTATCTGCCCCGCACCCTCCATTATCTGCCCCGCACCCTCCATTATCTGCCCTCTCTTATACCACATACCATGCCACTGCATCATGTTACCGGCTGATTGTTTTGTAATGCCTGTTCACACAAGCAAACCAACAATATAAACAAGCAAGCATGCCAACACTCCGCTCATGATGCCCACTAAAACAAACTCAACAACTTTCGTGCCCTTTGGCATGCCTGTGTATTTTGCTGTCATCTGCCAGCAGCTTTTCTTAAGGTTAAACGACAAACTCAAACGCTTTTTAACCTGCTTAAACAAAACATCGACACCCAACAGCATCAAAACAGTCATCACTGCCGCCACAATAAATCCCAACAAGTTTGCAAACAGATTGACATCATACATGCTGCCCCCGAAAACAGGGGCTATTGAAATAGCGAATAATATGACAAAAAGCACAAATGCAAAAAACACCACTGAAAACACCGACAGCAGCACCAGCAACACAACTGGTGCAAAAAGCGAAAACAAAGCTGTTTTTTTAAGCGGCTGCTTCTTTCCCATTGCCCTAAAATATCCAAGCGATGCCAAAAACCAACTCAAATAAACAATCAGCACTGCAAAAGGAAAAACCGGAACCGCGTTCACAATCGCAAGCGAGCGACCATAAACAGCCATATCGTCTTTTGAATCCTTCAGGTAAAGACGCAGATCCTTTGAATACAGCTCTGATTTCACTCCGGGCTGCGGCGGAACGTACTTCATATACATATCTTCATAGCCACCGTCATAATAGTTATTGAAAGCGTTCCACACAAAAAACCTGTTTTCAAGGTTTTTTGTTTCAAGAGAAGGGTCAATGTTTGAGGTCAGCGTGTTTTCAACAGGAATCTTTACTTTGATGCTCATATTTCTCGGCATTTCTTTCCAGTACTGTGTGGTTCCCGACGGAAAATAAAGCTTTTTTCCCGCAGAAGTGTTTGTGAGATGAGTGAACATCGCGTAAACACCCACAGAACTAACGCCAACCGGTTTTTTTATCGTGAAAACAACAACTGACTTGTCAAGATAATCTGAAAAATCCATCTGCATCCCGGACACGCCGTAATACTCAAGCACTTCCCGCAAGGAATTTGAATCAAGCCCTTCAAAGACTTCTGCGTGACCGACATCGCCAAACAAGTACTCTTCAGTCGGCCTGATGCCTTCCTTTGCATTAAGGGTGTCATATCCTGAAAAAGACTCCCTGCCAACGCTCTGGATTGCATAAAAAGGGAAAAAAACAGCTGAAAGCGGAGCAGTATACATCGTCAAAACATCTGCAGAAAGTTGGGGTGCAAAATCCTTTATCTTATTTTCGGAATCAACTGCTTCCCGGATTTCTTCTTCCCAAGAAGAAAACTTGTTATTGAAATCATCGCGGTTCATCTTTTCAAGATTCAGGTTAACCGGCTTTTCTTCAAAGGGAACAATCCAGACTACTTCGTCCCTTTCATACTCCGCGAAATCCAAAGTCACATACAGGTGAGTCATGTAATTGTCACCCATCAACTCAAGGTACCCGAGCTGTTCAAGCTCTGAAACACTGGGCGGACCAGGATTATAAGGCATGATAGGTATGCCGTCAGCTGACACAAAAGGCATCAAAAAAGAACCAATCAACGAAAACAATACAAAAGCAAAAAACAACCCCTTTGCATTGTGCCTTGAAAAACCGGAAAAACTTTTTTCAATATCCAAAATAAACCCTCCGCTAAAAACAATTATCTTAAAACAAAAATAATAATCTAAAAAGAATTTTTTGTTTTTTTAAATTTACAAAGGTTTTGAACTTATATAAAGAATATGTTTTTGTATGGTCAAAAACCTACTAAAAACAACCAGAACCGATAGCAAAACCATTCACAAACCCCCGGCCACCAACTAAAAAAGAGTCTGCTGCCCAAATGCATGCGGCTTTTTTTTGTACTTGTCAAGGGTTTTCCAGGCGCTTCGCATAAAGTGAGGGATTGACTCGTTTTTTGAAAAATAGTCTTCTATAAACGCTTTTGTTTTCGGGTCAGAAGGGTATCCTGAACCAAAATCACCCAACTCTTCTCTTAAAACTTCAATTGTAGAATCACGGGTCACTTTTGCAAGAATCGACGCCGCACCCACAATCGGGTAATTCACATCTGCCTTGTGCTCGCTCACAATATCAACTTTCGGGTTGTCAAGATATTTTCGAATCCTCCTTGCAAACCTCGGCGCTTCAGTGTCAGGGGAATCAACATAAATCCTGCCGAACCGCGAATCAATTGCATTGATCGCTTCCGCGATTTTCATTGCCTCGATCTCGTTCAGACTGTGCTCTTGCATCAGCAAGTCAAGTTCAGACGGAGAAACGCTTATGATTGCGGATTCAAAAAGTTCCGCAATCAACCAGTCATGAAGCTTTTTTCTTTTCTTCGGGGCAATCAGCTTTGAGTCGCGAATCTCCATTTCCAAAAGCTTTTGCTCATCTTCATCATCAAGAACCGCAACAGCAAGAACCATCGGCCCTATCACAGGACCTCTTCCCGCTTCATCAACTCCGGCAATTATCATAACAACACATCAATTCAAAAAACTTAAAAACATAAGGGCATTTTATATAATGTCTAAGTTCAAACATGTTAAATAATGTCTGGCCTGTAAGAATCTATAAAAACACGCCTGAAACATACAAAAAACAAAAAATCCTGAGGGACCCCAAATGATTGAAGAAATCACAAACACCGCGGAACTATTACTGACCACGTTAAACAATTTCATTGCAGCCAACTTGTTTCAATGGGGAATTGCACTCATAACACTCATAATCGGGTTTTTTGCCATAAAAATCGTAAGAGCTTACGTGAAAAGGTTTTTCGACAACGTAAACCTTGACAAAACACTTGAGGTATTTATTCAAAAACTCATAAGAGTCTTTTTGTGGATAATACTTGTAATAATTGTTTTGAGCAACCTGGGATTTGACGTAACCGGTTTCATTGCAGGGCTTGGAATACTGGGCTTTATTGTCGGCTTTGCAACAAAAGACGTGCTTTCAAACCTTGCAGCCGGCATGTTCCTGCTTTTAAACAGGCCTTTTAAAGTGGGGGACGAGATAAAGGCAGCAAAAATAGAGGGAAAAGTCAAAGCAATCGGAACATCAGCATGCATACTTATCACTGAAAAAAACGAGTACATAACCATACCAAACTCAAAAATATGGGGCGGTCCGATAACAAACCTTTCCCGCCTGAAAAAATAAAGATTTATAAGCAGTCAAAGCGATATATCATATCCACTAAAACAACAATATTAGTAATAACACATTAACACAAACTGCAACAATAACACCCGGCAACCGCAAAACCAATTTGCTGCTTGATAACAAATTATTTTAATCAATCTTATAAGGTGATTTAATGGAAGGAATAATAAAAAACTACAGGCAAGGCGTCCACACCCAGCACACAAACCAATTCGTGGTAGAAATCAACGAGTCAAAAACAAAAGAACAGGCATCAAAATTCATCGGGAAAAAAACTGTTTGGACAACCGGTTCAGGAAAAGAAATCAAAGGAAAAATCACTCAAACCCACGGAAACAAAGGAGCAGTGCGCGTAAGGTTTGAAAAAGGACTACCGGGACAGGCAATCGGGGCAAAAATCAAAATACTTTAACTGAAATGCTGATTTCAACACCGAGTTTATACCAAACAAACTCAAAAACAACCATTAAACAAATCCGGGTGACAGGTTGTCAAAAACAGACCCAGTAACCAGACAAATCACGGAGGGAACAACAAAACTCATTGTTCCCGATGAAACCCACTATTTTTCAAAAGAAATCAAAGAAAAAAGCACATACGTTCCCTCAACCCTGCCTGTTTTTTTCAACAAAATGATGGTGCTGTCCCGTGACATAACCGTTGTCTTTGCAAAACACGCGAAAAAAAAACTCAAAAAACTAAGGGTCATTGACCCGTTTTGCGCAACAGGGGCAAGAGGGATCAGAATAGCAAACGAAGCAAAAGCAGACCGCCTCATACTAAGCGACTTTGACGAAACCGCGTGCTTTCTTGCGGAAAAAAATGCAAAACTAAACAGCCTTGAAAACACTGAAATCTTAAACCAGGATGCAAACACAATCCTTTGCCAGGCAAAAACAATAAACTTCGTGGAACTTGACCCTTTCGGCTCTCCGGCTCCTTTTCTTGACTCTGCCGTAAGAAGCATCAAAAAAGGAATCCTGTCACTGAGCTCAACTGACCTGGCAGCGCTCGCCGGAACATACCCGGACGTTGCACTCCGAAAATACGGCTTGCGGCCCTTTAAATCAGATTTTTCAAAAGAACTTGCAATGAGAATACTTGCGACAACAATCATCCGGACTGCCGCAAGACACGACCGGACAGTTCAATTCGAACTCTGCTTTTACGACACACACCACCTCAAAATGTTTTGCTTCATAAAACACGGAAAAGAAAAAACCACAAAAATGATCCAGTCACTTGCATACATGAACTTTTGCCAAAAATGCCTTCACAGGTTCGAGTCAAAAGAAAAGCAGGCAACATGCCCGCACTGCAAAAACAAGATTTTTAGCTGCGGACCCATTTTCACAGGAAACACAAGCAACAAGGAAACTGTTTTGGACTGCCTGAAGACAGCGGAAAATTCAGAATTAAGCGCAAAGAAAAAAGCGCTCAAAACACTGACTTTAATTGCAGGCGAACTTGAAAGACCTTTTTACTTTGACATCCACAAGGTTTGCGACCACTTCAACATCCCCTGCATTTCAACAAAAGCAATGATCGACGGGCTTGAAAAAAAAGGATTCAAGGCAACGCGCACTCACTTCTCAGCAACTGCAGTGAAAACAAATGCAAGTATTGATGTTGTGGAATCAGTTATTCTAAAAACTATCAAAAATCAATAATCTTATTTTTCTATAAAACACAAAATTTCTCCTTTAAATTCAGGGTTAAGAGAATAACGTTTACCGCCAACATTGCTATGATGTGCTAAAACAACACCAATTCTAACTAATTCTTTTAAAACATTTTTAACATTCAATTTTTTATCAGTTTTAAACTTTCTATTTTTAAAAAGATGGTCATCAATAATTAGACGCCTGCCCCAATAGCCTTGTCTTGCCATTTTTTTAAAAACCCAAGCAACAATAATTTTTTCATCATTGTTTTCAAAAGTTTTATTGATAATCATTAAACCATTAAGCAGCAGACCGGGTATTTAAAAGTATTGTCCAATATTAATACACCAATCATTCAATTAGTGCACATTTAATATTAAAAAAGAATACATTTAAATATGCACATATGTGCATATACATATACACACATAGTATAAACCATTATAATATAAAATTAAAGAAAACAAGTCAAAAAACAAAGGCAAGCACATGGACAAATCAATTTTCTTAACAATAATGGGCGAGTCGCCTCAGTTAAAAGTGATTGACTTTTTAATTGAAAACAGTATTTTTGATTATTCAAAATCAGAAATTTCAAAAGGAGCAAGCATATCCAGAAACACTTTAAATAACATATGGGATCAGCTAGTTTTTTCCGACATAATCACAAAAACAAGAACTGTAGGAAGAGCAACGTTATATAAGTTGAACACCAAAAACCCCGTTGTTAAAAAATTTATTCAACTCGACCAAACACTGACCAGAGAATATGCTGAAAAACTGTCTCAAACCAAAACAGCCATAACACAACCAGTTAAAAACTAAAAAAATAAACAAAAAAAGTTATTTAACCTCACAAGCACTATTTATACCATGGAAAAAAAACACAAAATGGAAAAAAAACACAAAATGGAAATAAAAAGCCAAAACCCGATAAACCACCTGGATCCTGAAAACACGCACGACATAATTGAATTTTACTTTGAAATCAACCACCTGAAACAACTGTTCAGACAAGGGTGGCTCAGGAACGTACCAAAAGACCAATGCGAGAGCGTTGCAGACCACTCATTCGGAACTGCTTTGCTTGCAATGGTTATCGGAAACGAGCATTTCCCGCAAATAGACATGTCAAAAGCAGTGCAGATTGCTTTAATTCACGACCTTGGAGAAGTTTACGCGGGAGACCACACTCCGTATCACAACATCAGCCAGGAAGAAAAAAGCAGGCTTGAAAGAGAATCAATAAAAAAACTTTTTTTGAAGCTTCCAAAAGGCAAAAAATACATTGAACTATGGGAAGAATTCGAATCAGGCACAACAAACGAAGCAAAATTTGCAAAGCAAATAGACAAACTTGAAATGGCACTGCAGGCAAGCGTTTACGAACACCGTGGTTATAAAAACATGCAGGAATTCTTTGACGACGCAAAAGAAAAGATAACCGACAAAAAACTGCTTGAAATATTCAAAGAAATCGAACCCATACGGAACAACAAGAATCAAACCAAGCCACGTAACAAAATTGACTGACATGCTCTTTCACCCCCATAAAAATGCAAATATGAAACACCCATCATTTTTATATAAGGTCATTTTTATATAACGCGTCCCAAATTATAATATGCCAAACTCTAATACAGAAAATTACAATACAGAAAACATTATCCTGCTTTCAAAACAAGAATTAACAAAAAAACTTTGGTCAGCCGACCCGCACATCAGGCAATTTCTTAAGAAAAGCAAAGACCTCCACTGCGCAAGAAACAATTTTTTTGAATATCTAAACGAGCTAGAAAGGCACTACTTCAACATTTTCTCAGACAACCACTTCAAAAACATACACATACTGGAAAAAAACAATGCAAAAGAATGCATAAGGGTACTGAAAAACATCATAAGAACCGAAAACGAAAAAATAACAGGGTTCTCTGCACTGAAAAGACTATCCGGCCTTGCAAAAGACAAAAACAAGACCCTGCCTAAAATAAGCGAGGGTTTTTTGTGCGAATTTATTTACCTTTTCAAGGGAATTAACGGAAAATCAGGCATTCTCCGCCCCATACACAAGGACCCGGACCTGAAAGACGCGAACGAAATCGCAGTCAATCGCTCAAGTTACCTGGACTCATACTCGAAAACAATCCAGGAGCATTTTAAAAAATACAAAGACGGGTGCGATGCAGAATTGCTGAAAAGTTCAAAGGCACTTAAAAAAGAAATTCTTGATTACTTTGAATCCACGGAAAAAGACTGGGAAGACTATTCATGGCAACTCAACCATGTAATCAAAGACAGAAAAACCCTGTCTTCCTTGATCAAACTGAACAAAGATGAAGCAAGCGGATTAAAGTGCGCTGAAGAAAAAAACATCCCTTTTCAGATAACCCCTTACTACCTTTCACTCTTCAACAAAAACAAAAGGTCTTACCACGACCGCGTCCTCCGCGCCCAGGTAATCCCAAGCCTTAAGTACTGCTCAGCCATCAAAAAAAACTGTGAATCCGAACTTGATCTGGATTTCATGGGGGAAAAATTCACCAGCCCAATAAAAAGCATTACAAGGAGATACCCTCAAATACTAATCCTGAAACCGTTTGATTCCTGCCCGCAAATCTGTGTTTACTGCCAGAGAAACTGGGAGATAAAAAGCCTTGAGGAAACAAAAACAAACAAAAAAGAAATACAAAAAGCCATTGACTGGATAAAAGACAACGAAAGCATAACAGAAGTTTTGGTAACCGGCGGGGACCCGCTGACCCTAAACAACAAATACCTGGGGTGGCTGCTTGACGAAATCTCAAAAATAAAACGCGTTGAACGAATAAGAATCGGAACCAGAACACTAGTCACTCTCCCTTTCAGATTTGACAAAGAACTGCTGAAAATACTTGAAAAACACCACTGCATCGGCAAAAGAGAGATATGCATCGTAACCCACTTTGAACATCCAGTGGAAATAACCCCTGACTCGATAAAAGCAATAAAAAAAATAAAAAAACTGGGAATCAGCATTTACAACCAGCAGGTTTTCACATACTACAACAGCAAAAAATTTGAAACATCTTTTCTCAGAAAAAAACTAAAACTGTCAGGAATAGACCCTTACTATACATTCAACACAAAAGGAAAAGAAGAAACAATTGACTTTCGGGTTCCGATTGCAAGAATCGAACAGGAAAGAAAAGAAGAGGCAAGACTCCTGCCCGGCATTGTCCGCACAGACGAGCCCGTCTTCAACGTGCCAAAACTTGGAAAATCACACTTGAGAGCATGGCAGGACCACGAACCAATCATGGTTTTAAGTAACGGCAAAAGAATCTACCGGTTTTACCCGTGGGAATCCAAACTCAACCTGACCGATGACTACATTTATACAGACGTGCCAATTTACGACTACTTAAAGAGACTGCACAAAGACAACGAAAACACAAACGATTACCACTCAATATGGTACTACTTTTAAATTCCGGCAAAACACAACACAGAAAATATTATCCTGACCGCGCTCAAAGCGGCTCAATTGACGCGTATTTTCCGCTTCCGATATATGAAATCAACTTCACGCCGTTTTTGCCAAGCTTTAAAACACCTAACTTCGCGTCAAAAAACTTTTCTTCAACGCCGCAGTTTACCACTTCCCCTACCACAAGAAAGTGGTCTGAAACCTCAAAAACGTGAATTACCCTGCACTCAAGAAACGCAACGCAGTCGTCAAGGATAATATTGCCGTTTTCAGTAACGGTTGTCCTGTAGTTCCTCTCCAGAAACTTGTCCTTGTCGCGGCCTGAAACATTCCCGCAGTAAATCACTTCTTTTAACTGGTCCGCTGTCGGGATATTCACTGCAAAATAACCACTTGCGCGAATCAACTCAAGCGAAAACCTGTTTTTTGCAACGCTCAACATCACCTGCGCGGGACTGCGTGAGACAGGGGACAGCCACGAAACCGAAAAAACACTTCTTTTTTCTTTGTGCCTTGAAGTGACAAGGGAAACCGGGTGGCAATAAAGAAGAATTTCCGGGTTGCTTACAGGTATTTTTGCCATTAAACCAATCCTTTATTAAAAACTATACCCTGCAATGCATCAATTGTCCCTGTTGAGATAAATTGTCTGGGTCGGGAACGCCATCTCAATTGCTGCTTTTTCAAACTGTTCCTTTATGGTAAAATTAATGCTTTGCTGGGTGTCCATGAATTTGTTGTAGTCGCCTGAACTGACAAAGTAAACAACTTCAAAATTCAAACTGAAATCCCCAAAGTTTTTGAAGTGCGCGCGGCTGAAATCCGCAAGCTCTTCTTTTTCAATAATTTTTTCAACCATTCCGGGAATACTCTTCAGTTTCTTGACAGGTGTGTCATAAGTGACGCCAAAAGGAAACACAACCCTTCTCTTTTCCATTTTCTTGTAATTATTAACCCTTGCCTCGGTCAATTCCTTGTTTGAAATGATAAGCTCCTGGCCCTGAAGAGTCTTTATTTTGGTTGATTTTATGCCGATTTCCTTTACTGTCCCGGAATCGGTTCCGACAACAATAAAATCACCCACCCTGAAAGGCTTGTTGAAATAAATTGAAAAAGAAGCAAAAATGTCAACCAGAATATTCTGCAATGCAAAAGCAATTGCGATTCCGCCGATTCCAAGCCCTGCCACAAGAGTCGTAACGTCAAAGCCGATGTTTGAAAGGATAAGCACTGCCGCAACAAACCACAATCCAATTTTCAATGCCTGGTTCAAAAACAATATGACTGAATGGTCGGTTTTTTTCTCTTCCTGCTGCCTTTTTTCAATAATTTTTCCGCTGCCGTAATCAATGACTTCGTGAAGCGCTTTCACTGCATAGAAAACAATTGCAACAATAAGCAAATATTCAATTCCCACACTCACCAATCCGGGAACATTAAGGAACTGAAGTGAAACATACATCGAAACAATGACATAAAAATACCAGTTTATCCTGTCAATGAAATGAATAAACACGTCATCCAGATCATTTTTGGTTTTCTCAAAAAGAGTCTTCAGCCTGGAAACAACAATGTACTTGAAAATCTTCATTGCCGAAATCAATACGACAAAAAGCAGAAGGCAAAAAACGTAATCAAAAACAGTGTTTCCGAAAAAAGTACTTGCCATTATTTCAGGGGAAATCAAATCCATACAAGAACTAAATCAAAAACAGTATTTATTTCTTTTCAAAAAACAGGGTTATTCTTTTTCAAAAACCAGTTTTTTTCAATGTTCTGCAAAAAACAAAAAAAATGAACCTCACTGTGAGGCCCATTGTTTCATTCTGTTCCACTTTACGTGTTGACGTCGATATCAAGCTCTTTTTTTAGTTCCCTGTAGCGGTTTCTTATTGTGACTTCAGTTACCCCGGCAACGTCTGCCACTTCTTTCTGGGTTCTTCGCTCACCCATCAAAACCCCTGCAATGTACACTGCAGCAGCGGCAACCCCTGTGGGACCCCTTCCTGAAATCAAGCCTTTATTGACTGCGTTTTCAAGGATGATTCTTGCCTTTTCCTGCACTTCGCCACTCAAGCCAAGGGCAGAAGCAAACCTCGGAATGTAATTCACGGGATTTGTCAACGGAACATTAATCTTGAGTTCCCTTGAAATAAACCTGTAAGTCCTTCCAATTTCCTTTCTGGTAAGGCCGGACGCTTCAGCAACCTCGTCAAGGGTTCTCGGAACGCCGTATTTCCTGCACTCGGTGTAAATGATCGACGCAACAACCGATTCAATCAACCTTCCCCTGATAAGCCCTTTTTCAACTGCCTTCCTGTACAAAAGAGCAGCTGACTCTCTAATGTTGTTCGGAAGCTTGAGGAAAGAAGACATCCTTTCAAGTTCGCTCAACGCAATTGCAAGGTTTCGCTCCATTGAAGAGCTGATTGAAGCCCTTTTGTGCCATTTTCTCAAACGGTACATCTGCGCCTGGGTTCCGGCAGAAATCTTTCCGCCGCGGGCATCCCACGCATACCTGTCAATTTCAGTTACAAGCCCTTTGTTAAGTCTCGTGTATTTCATTGGGCCGCCTGTTCTTGCGCGCTTGTCCCGCTGGTCTGCATCAAAAGCCCTCCACTCGGGGCCAGTGTCAACCAGTTCATCTGAAACCACCAGACCGCATTTGCTGCAAACAATTTCTGCTTTCTCATAGTTCCTGATCAACGATTTTGACTTGCATTCCGGACATTCTCCTTCTCCCATAACACCAACTCCACTAAATTAAAATTATTCAATAAAAAATTGCAAAAAACAAATGCAAAAAAACACTTTCAATGCCTGTATTTTTTCCCGCGGGGATTGTCTTCAACAAAAAGCTTGTTTCCCTGAAGCAGCTCTTTTTTCGGATTCACTGACACGAACGGTTCCTCAACAGGTCCGAAAACATCAAAAACAAAACCAACAGGTTTTTCCGAATCCAGATAAACTTTTGCACCGATCTTCGGCGGTTTCCTGCAACGCAACACAACACGGCCGCTTTTAGAAATATGTGCAACTTCGCCTAAAAACTTCAAAAGAAACAGTCCCGCAAAAACCATATGTATTATATATAACATATTGCCAATCAAAAAGTATATAAACATTTCGGTTATCTTTACAATATGGCAGGAAATCTAAAGCGATACGAAAAAATTGTTGGAAAAAAAATCATAAACGAAATATACTCCAAAGTAGACAAGCTTTCGGGAAAGCATATTGTCTGCATCAACTCGACCAACCAGGGAGGGGGGGTTGCAGAAATACTGAACAGTCTTGTGTTCTTATTCAATGAAACCGGGTTAAGTTTCGGGTGGAGAACCCTGCACGGAACCCCTGACTTTTTTGGGGTCACAAAAAAGTTCCACAACGCATTGCAGAGCGGGAAAATCCGTCTGTCAGAGAGAAAGAAAAAAGTATATTGCGAGACAAACAGGAGGTTCTCGGCGTTCACGCACATAAACCACGACCTTGTCATAATCCACGATCCCCAGCCGCTGCCCTTGATTGACTTCTACGAAAAAAAAGAGCCGTGGATATTCAGGTTCCATGTAGACCTGTCCGACCCCAATCCAAGGCTCTGGAATTACCTGAAAAAATTCGTTGAAAAATACGACCACGTAGTTGTCTCAAAAGAAGAATTCAAAAAAGATGATTTAAACGTTCCGCAAAGCGTTATCTGCCCGGCAATAGACCCGCTGAGCTTCAAGAACAAGCCCTTGTCTGCAAAAACCATCAACAAATGCATGACTGCATTCGGGATTGACATGAACCGGCCCATAATCTCCCAAGTATCAAGGTTTGACAAGTGGAAATGCCCACTTGACGTAATAACAATTTTTGAGCTGGTCAGGAAAGAAATCGACTGCCAACTAATCATGCTCGGGTCGCTTGCAACAGACGACCCTGAAGGCCAGGCGCTGTTTAAAAAAACCGAGAAAAGAATGGAAAAAAGCAAATACAAAAAAGACATCAGGTTAATCCTACTTGAAAGCAACATTTTGGCAAACGCCGTGCAACGGGCGTCATCAGTGGTGATACAGAAATCCTCAAAAGAAGGATTCGGACTCGTGGTCTCGGAAAGCATGTATAAAGGCACTCCGGTTGTGGCTTCCCGCGTCGGGGGAATCCCCTTGCAGATAATCGACGGAGTCAACGGATTCCTGCACGAACCCGAAGACATTAAAGGATTCAGCAAAAGCGTAATCAAACTGATGAAAGACAAAAAGCTGAGGGAAAAATTCGGGAAAAACGGAAAAGAACACATAACACGCAATTTTCTTATCACAAGACTGATGCTTGACTGGCTCAACCTGTTTGAAAAATACCTGCTAAAACCAGGCAAGAAAGCTAAAATAAGCAAAAAGCTGGAAATGTAACTGACACCGTGTTTTAGTTAAAGGCATAATTACTCAACAAACTCTGCTTCTACTTTCACGTAACTTATCCTGTTCAAAGGGTCATTGCTTATTATTGCTATTTCCTTCTCGTAAACTTCCCCCGCCTGATAGCTTTCTAAAGATTCAAATTGACGGAAAAAATAAAACCCAATCATCTGCCTTTCCCCGGGTTCAAGAGTCATGTAGCTTTCGTCCGGTTTCCTGCCTTCACAGCCCTCACAAGGCGGGAATTCAACTGAATCTGAAGTTGCCCTAAAAAACAATGCAGAGTTGCCTTCGTTTTTGACAATGAATTCTTCTGAATTTTTCCCAAGCAAACTTTTTTTGTCCTGAACTTTTCCAAAGTGAATTATGTTCCTGTCAACAGATAACTTTGGTTTGCCTTCCTGCACATCGTACCTCAACTTCAGAGTCGGGTCCCCCAGCAAAGTCCTCGTAATACCCCAACTTTCTTTAAAGTAATCCCCAAAAGTCACTCCCGCTGCCAACGGGAACAAATTATCCAGGAATTCACTCTCAAAAATACACGTGTCTGTGCACCCGTAAACAACTAACCCGTTGCCTGAAAAAAGATACGCTCCACCAATATAATTTCTACTGGTGAAATCGCAAAGATTGCAACTTTTTAACCAGTAGAACCCGGGCTTTGGTTCTGTTTGCTTGATATTTCCTGTGAATATGTTTTCTTCGTGCTGGTCCGGTGAACCGTGGCCGTTATATACCACAATTTCATAGGGCTTGCTTAATTTTTCAAGGTATTCCGCGTCTTTTTGAAGCGGGTCGTCTTCTTCGCTTACGCGGATAAGCTCAATTTCTTCGGGTTTGAACAAGTTTTGAGAAACCATTGAATTTAGCCCGGTTATGTATTTTTCTTTTATGAAATCAACGGGTTTTTCCCTGAATTCAAGCAATGGATCATATACAAGTCCGTTATTCAAAAAAGCCAATTTACCTGTTCTGTACAAGTGGTTTCTTTCAAAATATCTCTTCAGCAAATCAACCCGTTCTTCCTCACTTGCTTCCTGCTCACTTGTTCCCTGCGCCCAGGCAGTGGGTGCAGTCAATCTCCCCACCCACACTTTCGGGTTTTTCCATTTTAAGTTCATTAACGAAGTATTGCCGGTGACTTCGCCTGAATCCGGGTCAATAGCCACTACATTTTCCTGAATACGGGCTGTGCAGGTGTCCAGATTGTAATAAACAGAACCCGAAGGCAGCTGATATTCGTCAAGAACAACATATTCATCTTCAATGCGCTGAAAAGGCTTGCTTAGATAATCATAACCTTCATATTCTTCTTCATAATAGCTTTTTATTTCTTCAATAATCTCCTGGCTAAGCGGCTTGCAGGACTCCTCAATATCAGCGTAGTAAAAATCACCGGAAGTGCCTTTGAGGGCATAGCAAACATCTGACACCATTCTCGACGGCTTGAAAAACAGCACGAAAGGTATTTTCCCCACAAGAAGCACCCCGGTTACAGAATCCTTGTTTTCAAGAATTACCTCTTTTATCCGCTCCGGAGACTCCCATTCGCCGTGATAGATCTCCACGTCAAAACCAAGTTCGTTTTTAACGTCTTCAGAATATGTGTCCAAGTAAGGTTGGAGGGATCCAAATATTTTCTCCTCTACAAAGACCAAAACTTTACAGCTTTCAGAATTGCATGCCGGCTCAACAAAAGGAGGGACAAACCGCTCGACAAACAACCCGCTCAACTCAGAAAAAAGCATGGGCTCTTCCGACCCTCTCTTCAGGACAAACTCAAACAACCTGGCTGCCTGCTCTCTTCCGGTTGCGTCAATTTTTATCCAGAAAGTGTCTGAAAACTCTTTTTCAACAACGATATTGTTGATTTTGGAACCGGCGTCAACTGTTATTATTGTCCGCGGGGTTATCCTTGAATCGTTGATTAATGACCAACGCAGGTCATTAAATGACCTGATCACGTCATCAAAATCATCAAAATTTTTCTCTGAAGGCAGCTTGTCTCTTTTTATCACATGCGTTAAAGGAATAAATCCGACTGCAACTTTTTCTAAAATTTGTTTTGTTTCATTGGTGTCTGTCACCACAAAAGTGTTCAGCGGGTTCAAGGCGTTTCCGAGATTCTCCAGGTTTACTTCGCAATATTCCGGCAACTCTTTTTTGTCTTTTATTTGGAGTGAAATATAACTTGAACCTGCTAAATAATCCTTGTATTTCATTGTCAGATCAAAAACGTATTCCCCGCAGGATTCGCTGAAAGGGACTTCATTGAAATTTGTGTAAAACACATCGTCTAAAAGAGGCTTGACTGACAAATCATCATCACTGTAGAGGATTCCCGGAAAATCTGAAAAAAATGACCCGCTTTCTATCCTTTCAAGCTTGACATTCGAAGCGCTGAACGGCTCGGCAAAATCGTCAAAAGAAGCATACTTTAACCTTGCCTTGAATCCGTTTTCAAGCTCAGACCTTAATTTGCTCCAGACCCCCCTCATGGATTCCAGAAATTGGTCTGGCAGGGCTTCACTTTCAAGCACTTTTTCAAGCAGGTTCCTGTAATCGCAGTAAGAACAGTCCAATTGCGCAACTTCAGGCGACTGCCGAAGCGACTCAAGCAAATGCCGCCTCAACTGCACTTGCGCCAGAATCTGGGCTGCGTCACAAAAGTTTTTTTCACAGGAACCCATTATTTCAAGAAGTCCTTCCGATGAAAGTTTCCCGTATTCAATAGTGATATCCTTTGGACTCTTCAAACTAAAGTATTCTGTCTTGTAACTTGTCGGAAAAGTTTTGCTGTCATCCACGGTAAAATTTAAGTTTCCAGCAACCCGAAGCCCGTCGCCAGCCCCGTCAATGTGGTTGGAGGTATTCGTTGATTTTTCCTGAAACAGTTCAAGGCATCTCTGCCTGTATTGAGAGTATTCCCCGACCAGCTTTTCGCAATCATCTTCTGTTATTGCCCCGCCGGCTTTCAACCCTTCAAAGCACTGGTCCTGCTGTTGCTTGGTCGGAAGGTCAATGCAGTCTTTTATCTTTGAAACCCTGTCTTTTTCCCCGAACAACTCTCCAAGACAGCCGGAAACCAACAAAACAAAAATTAGTGCTGATGCAAGCAAAACTTTTTGACCAAACATATAATCAATGTATAACTAACCAAGTTTATAATTATTGCACTTTTACATCGTTTTTTCAATCTGCAAACTCTTTCTTAGGAACAAACCACACAACCGCTTTTGTCAATGCGATGGTCAAAACCCAACCCACTGCAAGCGTGACAGCAATTGCGGTCCACATTTCAAGTGTCAAAGGCACAACACTGAAAAACTCGCCCAAAGGAGTGTACAAAAGCACAACGTGCAAACCCAGGGCAACAATCAAAGCCAGATTCAGCCACTTGTTTGAAAAAAACGGCGTTTTTTCCTGGTGCCTGATTGCGGCAATCAACAACAGCTCATAGAAAACAAGCGCCGTGAAAACAATTGTCTTTGCCGCTTCAAGGCCGAACAAATTGACTGAAACAAAAAACAATGCAATGAGCAAAAGCCCAATCTTAAACCCAATAATTGCAACCAGCCACACCAACTGCTTGTTGATTATGTTCTCGCCTGAATCCCTGGGCTTGACTTTCATCACATCCTTTTTCGGCGGGTCGGCGCCCAAAGCAATAGCCGGCAGGCCGTCAGTTAAAAGGTTTACCCACAGGATCTGAACCGCGCCCAAGGGAAAAAACCCCAGAAAAGACGTGAAAAGCACGAGAATCACTTCTGAAAAATTGCAGGTTAAAAGCAGATTTACAAACTTCCTGATATTTGCAAAAATCGTTCTTCCCTCCTTGATCGAAGCAACAACGTCTGAAAAATCGTCGTCAAGTATAATCATGTCAGCAGAACACTTTGCAACATCTGTTCCGCGAATACCCATTGCAACCCCGACTTCCGCCATCTTCAAAGCAGGAACATCGTTTACGCCGTCACCGGTCATCACAACGCGATGGCCGCTCGCCTGAAGCAACTTCAAAATCCTGACTTTGTGAGACGGGGAAAGCCTTGCAAAAACATTGACTTTGGGAAGCAGATCCGAAAACTCGCTGTCAGACAACAGGTCAATTTCGTTTCCGTCAAGAGCGACTGTTCCGATACCCACCCTTTCCGCAACCACTTTAGCAGTGAGCTTGTTGTCCCCGGTCAGCATTATGACCCTGATTCCCGCAGAATGCGCGAGCTTGACTGCCCCGGGCACATCTTGTCTCGGCGGGTCCATCATGGCCTGGAGCCCCAAAAACACAAGGCCGTTTTCCGCAGCAGAATCATTTGAAATACCCGCAACTTTCCTTGAGGCAAAAGCAAGGACCCTAAGCGACTGCAAAGCAAACTCATCGCTTTTCCCTAAAATTTCCTTTCGCCTGCTTTCAGAAAGCAAAACCTCTCGTCCGTCAACCAATACTTTGTTGCACCGGCTCAAGATAACTTCCGGAGCGCCCTTAACAAAAGAAATCTTAAAGTCCCTGAAACCACAAATCACACTCATACGCTTTCTCTCCGAAGAAAACGAAAACTCCTTCAACCTCTGCTTTTGAGCCCTAAGTTCCCTGACATCAATTCCCGCTTTTGCTGCAACATCCAAAAGGCTGGTCTCTGTGGGGTCACCGATCAGACCTTCTTTCCCGTCAAAAGAAATGCCGTCGTAAGCATTGTTGCATAAGACACCGCACTCCAAAAGCCCGATCATCTCCCTTAAACCGACAGCATTACCGTCTGAAAGAAAATGCCTGTCAACGACATCAATTGTTTTTCCGTTAAAAAAAAGTTTCTGGATAACCATCTTATTCTCTGTTATCGTGCCTGTTTTGTCAGTGCAGATCACATCAACAGAACCCAGTGTCTCAACAACGGGAAGGCGCCGGACAACCGCGTTTTTCCTGACCATCCTTTGCGTGCCGACTGCAAGCGCAAACGTCACGACCGCAGGAAGCCCCTCCGGAATGGCTGCCACCGCCAGGCTGATTGAAACCATAAAAACATTCAGGAGATAACCCGCCTCCAGAAATTTTTCGCTGTAAAAAACAAACTGGACCAGAACAATAAGCACGACCAAACCCGCTAATCCAAAGCCGATCTTTTTGCCGAGAGTGTTTATTTCAACCTGAAAAGACGCGGGTTTTTGTTCTGTCCTGTTAACTTCCTCTGCAATGGAACCCACTTCAGTTTTCATGCCCGTCGCGACAACAACAGCCATTCCGGAACCGCGAAGCACATTTGTGCCCATGAACACCATGTTGGCCCGCTCGGCAAGGCAAGCGTCTTCAAAAATAACCCTTTCATGCTTGTTTGAGCCCATGCTTTCCCCGGTAAGAGCCGACTCGTCAACCTTTAAATCAACTGCCTCAATTATCCGTGCGTCTGCAGGAATAGCTTCCCCTTCCCCGAAAACAATTATGTCTCCCGGAACCAGCTTGCCTGCATCAACAACCATTTCCCTGTCGTCCCGGATAACAACAGCACGCTTCACAATCATTTTTTTAAGCGCTTCAATGCTTTTTTCCGCACGGTAATCCTGCACAAAACCAAAAACACCGTTTATGAAAACAATTGCCGCAATCAGGCACGTGTCAATCATGTGCCCCGCAATAAAAGACACGACTGCCGCCGCAATCAAAATAAGTACCAAAAAATTCCTGAACTGGGAAAGAAAGATCTTAACCGCACTTGGACCTTGTTTTTCTTCAAGCACGTTCAACCCGTATTTTTTCAGCCTTGAAGCTGATTCAAACAACGAAAGCCCCTGTTTTGAAGTTTCAAGTTCTTTAAATATCCTGTCAACAGACTTTATGTGCCATTTCATTTCATATCAGAAAAAAAAAAGGAAAAACAACTATAAAAGAACAATTGTTTAAACACGCTGACTGCCAAAAAATAAAAACAAGTCAAATCAAATAATATTGTGCGCGTCAAATACCGTGTCTGCAGGCAAAAGCTGCTTCAAACCGCAAAACAACCCGCAGTTTTAACAAAAAACCCGTGACCTGCAACAACCATTCCAGACAGTGAACAAAATGCACTCAAACAACCCCTCTCTTCCGGAAGCGAAGCAAACTATTGAAAACGCAATACACTCCGGCAGAATGACTTTAATTGTCGGAGAATGCTCAATAAAATACATGGGGCGCGCCGGCTCAAAACTCTCAAACGGCGAAAGGCTCATAATCATAAAACAAGACGGCAGTTTTTTAGTGCACCAGAACCAAAAAATGAACCCTGTAAACTACCAGCCACCCGGGTGCATCTTTCAGCTTTCGATTGAAAACGAAATGACAAAATCCAAAGAAACAACAGGGCCTGAAGAAACAACAGGGTCCGAAAACAATCAAAACTGCGAAACAGAACTCAAGCTTTCAAGCATAAGAAGAAAGCCAAAAGAAAAAATCGAAGTCATCTTCAAGACCATTTCATTTGTTTCAACGCACAAAATGCACGACAACCAATCAATCAGGCTTTTCGGATCGGAAAACCAGCTCTCAGAACTTTTGCTTTCAGACCTTCATCTAATCGAAAAAGGCCTGGTTCCGGTGAAAAAAGAACAGGTGATGAAAAAAGGAACAGTTGACATCATGGCAAAAGACTCGCACGGCAGGCTTGTTGTAATAGAGCTTAAAAGGCGAAAAGCAGAACTCAATGCGGTCTCCCAGCTTTCAAGATACGTTGAAGAAACAAAAAAACTCAAAAACACGCAAGTGCGCGGGATACTCGTGGCGCCGGAAATAACTCCGGGCGCCCAAAAATACCTTGAAAGAGAAAACCTTGAATTCTTCAAACTGGACTTTTCAATAGGAAACCCGAGCGCGAAAATAAACGGGCTTGAAAGCAAGCAAAAAACGCTTTTCGAGTGACGTTTTTGCTGCCTCCTTTTTGCCCCCGGATTTTATCCGATCTCAAGGCATTGGCTCTTCCTGATTACTCTTCAGGAAACAGATCTTCCACAGCAGAAACACACACTGACTTCATGAAATCGTCAGCTATCTGTTCGCAGAGTTCCGCGTTTTCCTCGCTGACTGCCTGGTCTATAATGCATGCGTCGCGGGCAACGGAATCAGAAATCATGTTGCAGTCAGGGTTTTCGCTTGCCAGAACACGGCAGTTTTCCTGCATCATATAATCAAATATACCATCGCAAAAAGACGGATTTTTGTCCTGAAGCGCAAGGTCATACAAACAATTGTTTTTCAGCGACTGGTCAGTCATCAAATTGCATTCCTGCAACTTCAAAACATAAACATCTTCTTCTGCCAGCCCTTCACTTCCTTCTTCAAGAACAAACTCCTCTTCTTCACCAGACAACATCTCTTCTTCAGGCAAGAGCATTTCTGTGTCCGGAAGCCCAGGCGGGTTTGCCGCTATTTCAAGGGCGCTTGGGGCAGGTTCTTCAACATGCTCATGCGGAAGTCCAACACTGGGAACTGCGGGTTCAGATGAATCCTGCTCACTGCCTGAAGAAGACTGCGATGCCTGCGCTTGCTCTCCCTGAACTTCCGGAACTGAATCTGATTCCGGAGAAATTATTTCGCTTTCTGAAAAAGGACCTTTCAAATTGCTGTCCGGAGAAACGCAACCCGCAAACAGGACAACTGCCAATACCGATACCGCAAAGATTTTGCCTGAAAACATTAAACCACCTGTCAAAATTATAATCCGCCAATGCTATACTATACAAATCATTATTATGTTAAACTATAATGTCAAAAAACCTTAATATCAAAAGATGTTTAAATACCCTCCCACACTTGCAAGCCTTCTTGCAACGCTTAAAAAACAGTCCTATAAGCTTATTAAAGCATTCCAAGCTGCATTGCAATCAACATCCCTACACCAAGGCACAGGAGGATTATCCCCGCGATGAAATGCAGTACCCCCAGCTTTTCTTTCCTTAACGCTTCTGCTTTTTCAGTGGTTGTAAAGCCGAAGTAAACTGCCAGCGTAATTAAAATCATGGGCATGACAAAAATTAAATTGTACAGCAACAGCAAAACCAAAGCATAATCCCTTGTTGCAACTTTTGAAAGCAAGCCGAGTATCACTATGTAAGGCCCTGACGTGCATGGAAGCAAAAACAAACTTACCAAAAACCCGATTGCAAACGCCCCGGGAACCGACGTGACCCCCTTGATCAGCGACTTAAGCTTTGGCCTCCAGCCCATCGGGACTTCCATTACAAACCATTTGCCGTACCACAAATAATCCTTTAGATTAAACAACCCGATAACTATTGCCAAAAACGCTACAATCGCGTAAAAAAAATTGGTCATCCCGGTTGCCTGAATGGCAGAATACAAGCCAACGCCCATCAAAAAATATGAAATGAAAATCGACAGGGTAAAAGCAAAACCGGTCATCAGTGCCTTCTTTTTCTTTTTTGAAGCCAGAACTGTCGTGAGCAGTACAATAAGCACCGCAAAAGCGCACGGGTTAATGGCGTCGACAACAGCTGCGAATATCACTGCGGGAACTGTAATCGTCTGCCTGAACTGTTCCTTTTGAGAATTTTCTTCTTCCGCCCCGGGATTTTCGCCGGAAAACTCCAGACAATTCACTACTTCCTGTTCAATTTCCCCTGCAATTGAATCACTAAAACCGACAATCATTTTACTGCCAATAAAAATAGTGGGGACGCCTTCAATTTCCCTGTTGAAGTTGTTTGACATCTCAATAAACAGATCCCTTCCCTCTTTATCAAAATAAGTCTCGTACCTGTGGATATTTAACTGCGGGTATTTGTCCTCAAGAATTTCAAGAAAACTCAATGCTTTAGCGCAATGAGGGCAACCCTGGCCATAGAAAAAATACAGGTCAACTCCGGGATCATTATCCTGAGCCAAAGCCACTGAAGGCAACAAGGCAAAACTCAAGGACAAAATAATCAACACAGCGCTAAATCTCATGCTCTCCACCTCTTTTTTGAAAAGTAACCAATGTTATCTATCAAGTGACCAATATTTTATTAGGTGCGTATTGTTAGATAACCATTTTACTAGATAACTATTAATATTAGACAATTAAATAAGTTATCATTAGATAGCTCGTCAATTATTCATAAAACGACTTGTATTACTCATAAATTCTTTGATAATCTTAAATCCGCCTTTTTTTAACTTACAGTTTTTGTTTAAATATCTTGTTTAAAAAACTAATCTCTTATTCAGAAGATTAATAAAAAAAAAGAAAAGCAAGAATAAAAAGCATTCAACTGAAAGTTGCCGCGTTTATATTCTTGCCATTATTGTTCCACATTTAGGGCATGGGAGCTTGTTGCAGGGCTGCGCCCTGGTATGCTCTTGTTCATACCCGCATTTAGGGCACTTGCAGGTTCCTCCAAGACCTGCTGCCAGCGGACCACCCATTCTTCCGCCAGTTACTCCAAATCCTCTGCCAGCTCCTCTTCCCTGACCAACCGGTCCGGTTCCGTCTCTTCCAGGCATTTCACATTCACCTCCATGAATTTTTATTGCCTTTCTATTATGCATTATAATGCATAATGTTATATATAAACATTTCTGAAAACAAACATTCTTGAAATATTGAAAAAAATATCGGCGAAATATTGAAGAAATGAAAACCTAACACCCCCAGAGATATCAAAGATTTATAAAGAACCAATAAATATGAACTAAAACTAGAATATTTCAGTAAATTGTTTAGGGAAAATTTTACAGGTAATAAAAAACAAAAAAAATCAAAAAAAGGAGTGGGAAAAATGAAAAAAATAATGGGTTTTTTAAGTCTTGTGCTTGTTCTTGCCGTCGCAAACGCAAGCGTGCTTGACACAAGCGACATGCTTTTGATGGCATATTATCAGGACAGATGTCTTGACGGCGGAATCGAGGACTTGAGCAAAGTAGCGGAAGAATATGACATCATAACCGAAAGTACTCCGCAGTACCTTGAAGGGCAAATAAAAATCATTCAAAATACCAGCAGTCAGGAGTACACAATGGTAAATGTGAGAACCAGAACTGACGGGTGGGTTGTCGCATGGCTTCCGAGTTCAACCGAACACATTCTCGGAGACATCCCGAAATGGGACACAATAACAAACAGCGCCGTGTCCACAACAACAGTTGAAAACGCAATTGATAGGATAATTACGAGAGCAGGGCACAAAAGCTGCACAGTTGAGGCATCACCTTACACTTACTCAAAAAGTGATGTTGCTTACTACTCAGGGTTTTACCC
>JAGGVJ010000042.1 GCA_021158055.1 Candidatus Iainarchaeum sp.
ATGGCTGCATCTGAAACTGCTTTTGAAACCGCTTCAACAACCCCTTTTTCAAACGGGCTTGGGATAATATTTTCTTCATCCGGTTCAGTTACAAGATCTGCCAATGCATGAGCTGCTCTGTATTTCATCTCGTCATTTATTTGCTTTGCAGAAACATCAAATGCACCTTTAAACACACCTGGAAATACAAGAACATTGTTTATCTGATTTGGAAAATCGCTTCTTCCGGTTGCAATTATCCTTGCACCTGCAGATTTTGCATCTTCAACAGAAATTTCAGGAACTGGGTTTGCCATGGAAAAAACAATTGCATCACTTGCCATACTCGCAATCATTTCTTTTGAAACAATATTTGGGGCTGAAACACCAATAAACACATCCGCACCCACTAAAGCATTTGAAACATGACCTTGAATTTTATCAAAGTTAGTTATCTTTGAAATCTCAATTTTTGAAGAATTCATATTTTCCTGCCTGCCCTCAAAAATTAAGCCTGCCCTGTCAGACAAGACAATATTTTCTGCATGGCACACCTTCAACAACTTTGTAATTGCAATCCCTGCTGACCCTGCACCGGAAATTACAATTTTTATTTCTTCTATATTCTTGTTGACAACTTTTAATGCATTAATTAAACCAGCTAAAACAACAATTGCAGTTCCATGCTGATCGTCATGAAAAACAGGAATGTCAAGTTCTTTTTTCAACCGTGCTTCAATTTCAAAACATCTTGGGGCCGAGATGTCCTCAAGATTAATTCCGCCAAAACCAGGGGCAATCAACTTCACGGTTTCAATAATTTTTTCAGTGTCCTGTGAATCAATGCAAATAGGATACGCATCTATTCCCCCAAATTCTTTGAAAAGAACTGCTTTTCCTTCCATTACAGGCAATGATGCCTCAGGGCCAATATTTCCAAGGCCAAGCACAGCAGACCCATCAGTTACCACAGCCACGCTGTTTTGCTTTGAAGTATATTCATAAACCTTACTTTTGTCGCGAGCTATTTCCATACAAGGTGCTGCAACTCCCGGCGTATATGCAAGGGATAAATCATCTTTGTTTTTGAGAGCAACTTTGCTTTTGATTTCAAGCTTTCCTTTGTTTTGTGAATGCATTTTTAATGACTCTTTCGCATAATCCATTACTTTCACCTTTAATAAATTAGTTTTAATCACAATAAAGTACATCAGGTTTTAAAAAAGGGCTTATTTCAATAAAGTCAATTACCCATCCCTTTCGGAAGGGGTCTTACTATGAGGATAAAAATAAATAACCCAACTTTTTTAATGAAGCAGTGAGCATATAATCATTATAAAATTGAATTATAAATTGCCAAACAGACAGTTGCTGAAACAAAACACGTTGGGGGGTTAGTTAATGGATAGTTTTCTTGACGCAAACCAGTCTTTTATTCAGGTCGGATTCAGGCAGGCAAGCACTGACGCGCTTGGAGAAAAAATGAAAAAAGACGCTTTTGAAGACCTTGGAACAACAGGCATTCAAGACGTTAAAACCGCAAAAATGTATTCAATTGACTTTGCCCTTTCAAACGAACAGCTTGAACAAGTCACTTCAAAAATACTTGCAGACCCTGTAAACGAGACTTACTCAATCAACACCCAGCTTGAAATTCCCGACGGCTTTGACTGGATGATCCGGGTCGGGTTCAAGCCCGGAGTCACAGACAACGAAGGAAAAACAGCGCTTCTGGCAATAAAAGACCTGCTGAAAATAGAAGCTGACAAGAAGTCAAAAGTGTACACTTCAACCCTTTATATGCTGAAGACAAAGGACATGAAAGAAAAAGACATTGAAAACATTGCCTCAAACCTGCTTGCAAACAAACTGATCCAATACATCAAAGTTACAGACCTCAAGGACTGGGACAAAAAAAGCGGGCTTGAATACATGCCGCGCGCAGGCTCAAACGATCCTGTACTGGCAAAAGAAATAAACCTGCAGGTAAGCGATTCGCAACTCACTGACATAAGCAGGAAAGGCACGCTTTCGCTGAACCTCAAAGAAATGAAACTTATCGCAGACCACTTCACAGACCCGGCTGTCTTTGAAGAGCGTTCAAAACTTGGGCTTGGGAAAAACCCCACTGACGTGGAACTTGAAGTGCTTGCGCAGACATGGTCAGAACACTGCAAGCACAAAATATTCAACGCGAACGTGGAATACACGGGACCGGACGGAAAAACACAGGAAATAAACAGCATTTTCAACACTTACATAAAAAAATCAACAGATATAATCGGCTCGGAAAAAGACTTTCTTGTTTCAGTATTTTCGGACAACGCGGGAATAGTCAAGTTTGATGACACTTACAACATCGCAATGAAAGTGGAAACCCACAACAGCCCGTCTGCAAAAGACCCGTACGGCGGCGCAATCACGGGAGTGAACGGGTGCCACCGCGACATAATGGGGGTCGGGATAGGCGCAAAGCTCATAGGCACGACAGACGTCCTGTGCTTTGCAGACCCTTTTTACGACAAGCCGCTTCCGCCGGGAAACAAGGTGCTTCACCCCAGAAGGATCATGAAGGGAGTGATGAAAGGGATTGAAGACGCAGGCAACAAGACAGGGGTTCCCACAGTCAACGGCGCAATGATCTTTGACAACTGCTTTCTCGGGAAACCGCTTGTGTACTGCGGAACACTCGGGCTTATATCAAAAACCGTTGCAGGAAAACCGTCAGAAGACAAAAGCATCAACGTCGGCGACAAGATCGTAATGGTCGGGGGAAAAATAGGAAAAGACGGGATACACGGGGCAACCTTTTCATCCGAAACTCTCACTGAAGCATCCCCTTCGTCTGCGGTCCAGATCGGAGACCCCATAACCCAGAAAAAAGCATACGATTTTCTTTTGAAAGCACGCGATCTTGGGCTCTACAACGCAATCACTGACAACGGCGCAGGAGGGCTTTCGTCTTCAGTCGGGGAAATAGCAGAGATTTCAGGGGGGTGCATCTTTCACCTTGACAGGGCGCCCCTGAAATACGAGGGACTGCAGCCGTGGGAAATACTGATTTCCGAGTCGCAGGAAAGAATGACCGTCTCTGTCCCTGTTGAAAAACTTGATGAGTTCACTGCGCTTGCAAAAGAACACGAAGTCGAGGCAACAGTTCTCGGGGAATTCAATGCTTCAGGGAAAATGCACGCATTGTATGACGGCAAGACAGTTTCTTTGCTTGACATGGAATTCCTTCACAACGGGGTTCCGAAAATGCACCTAAAAGCCAGGTGGCAGCCTACAAAACGCGGGGAACCAGCCGATGCGCTTGAAACAGACTTCGGAACCGCGCTAAAGAAACTGCTTTCAGCACTGAACATATGCAGCAAGGAAAAATTTGTGCGCCCGCTTGACCACGAAGTGCAGGGTGGAAGCGTGGGAAAGCCGTTTGTCGGAGTCGAAAACGACGGGCCTGCAGACGCAGCCGTGCTCAGGCCTGTGCTTGATTCCTTTGAAGGGATCATTGTTTCAAACGGGATCATCCCGCAATACAGCCTCATTGACACTTACCACATGAGCGCAAACGCAATAGACGAAGCGATCCGGGGAGTGATTGCCGTCGGCGGAGACCTTGACGAAATAGCATTCAACGACAACTTCTGCTGGCCGTCTCCCCTTGAAGACGAGAAAAAAATGGGGGACCTGGTGCGGGCAAACCAGGCGCTTTTCGATTACACTGTCGCGTTCGGAACTCCGTGCATTTCAGGAAAAGACAGCATGACAATAGACACTGTTTTTTCCGATGAAAACGGCAACCTGCAAAAAGTTTCGGGAATTCCCACCCTTCTGATCTCGGCAATGGCAAAAATGAAAGACATTCGCCTGGCAGTGACTATGGACGCGAAAGTAGAAGGCGATCTCGTTTATGTCATCGGAAAGACAAAAAACGAACTCGGGGCTTCAGAATACTACAAAATGCACGGCCTTGTCGGAGACAATGTTCCAAGGGTCGACGCGCAAACCGCAAAAAAGCTCTACAATGCACTCAGCGACGCAACCTCAAAATCGCTTGTTGCTTCCCTTCACGACTGCTCGCAGGGAGGCCTTGCAGTAACACTGGCTGAAACCGCGTTTTCAGGAGGGCTTGGGATTGAATCCGACCTTGCAATGGTTCCGGCAGCAAGTTTTTTGACTGACGAACAAGTGCTTTTCTCTGAAAGTGCAGGCAGGTTCGTTGCAACAGTCGACCCGAAAAACAGGTATGAATTTGAAGATGCCCTTGCAGGAAATTGTTTTGCATGCATCGGGAGAGTCGTTGAAACACCGGTCCTGAAAGTAAAAGGGCTTAATGGAAACGATGCGATTTGCGAGAGCTTAAGCGACCTGAAGCGTGCATGGCAGTCCACGCTGGGGGCGGTCTGATGAGCAGGGAAGCAAAAGCAATGGTCTTGACCGGAGAAGGAATCAACTGCGAGTACGAAACCGCGCACGCGTTTTCACTTGCGGGAGCAGACGCTTCAATTGTGAGGCTCTCGGATCTTCTTTGCGGCAAAACAAAACTCTTGGACTTTGACATTTTTTGTGTTCCCGGGGGGTTTTCTTTCGGAGACGACCTCGGAAGCGGGAAAGTGTTCGCGTCAAGGCTCAAGAGTTTTATTGAACGCGACTTTGAGGAATTTGTTGAAAGCGGCAGGCTCGCTCTTGGAATTTGCAACGGCGCGCAAATACTCATGCGGACGGGAGTGTTCGGGCTTGACAGAAAAACACAGGACACGACCCTCACATTCAACGACTGCGGGCACTTTCACGACAGGTGGATAAAACTCAAGATGGACCCGGACTCAAAATGCGTGTTTACAAAAGGGATCGGGTTGATTGACCTTCCGATCAGGCACGCGGAAGGAAAATTTGTCGTAAAAGACCGTGAAACCCTTGAGACCTTGAAGGCGAACAGGCAGATAGTTTCCAGGTACGTTGACGAAAACGGTTTTCCGGCAACAAAATTTCCCCAAAACCCCAACGGTTCAGCAGAATCAGCTGCAATGGGCTGCAACAAGCGCGGAAACGTGCTCTGGACAATGCCTCACCCTGAAGGGTTCGCTTATTTTTGCCAGCACCCGAATTTCGCGCGCAAAAAAGAGCTTTTGAAACGCGCGGGAAAAGAGATTCCGACCAAGGGAGACGGGCTTAAGATATTTGAAAACGCGGTCGGGTTTGCAACTGACAATCTGGCGTAAAGCTTTGGTCTGGCGTAAAGCTTTGGTCTGGTGTAGAGCTTTGGTCTGGTGTAGAGCTTTGGTCTGGCGTAAAGAGTTAGTGTGAAAATTTAATCTAAAAAAGGTGTCGCAATGGATAATGAATCGGTCTACAACAAATTGGGAGTCTCGACAGAAAAAGAAGACGTTGAACGTGCCCTTGAAAAGACAAAAATAGAAGAGCTTTATTTGGGATCTTTCTGCAAAATGTTGCCTGACCCGCTTGACAGCGACTATGCGCTTTGCCTTCACGAGGACGGCGCGGGAAGCAAGTCAGTCCAGGCATACATTCACTGGAAGGAAACCGGCGACCCTGCAGTTTTCAAGGGAATTTCGCAGGATGCGGCAGTCATGAACACTGACGACATGCTTTGCATCGGCGCCACAAACTTCGTGATTGCAGACACCATCGCAAGAAACTCAAAAAACGTTTCAGGAGAAGTCATAAGTGAAGTGATTTTGGGTTTCTCTGATTTCTGCAAAAAAATCTCTGCTTTTGACACCAAAGTGTCTTTTGCCGGCGGCGAAACCGCTGACCTGAACGACCAGACCGGAACAATAATCGTTGACGCGACCGCGTTTTCAAGGATGAGAAAAGAAAACGTGATAAACGGATCTGAAGTGGCACCCGGAGACTTTATAGTTGGAATTTCAAGCAACGGAAAAGCAACTTATGAGGAGTGCGAGAACAGCGGGATTGGCTCAAACGGCCTGACCCTTGCAAGAAACTGCCTTATGAAACGCGATTACCTGTCAAAGTATCCTGAAATAAGCTGTCAGGACACATCAAACCCTGCGCTTTATTCGGGAAAGTTTGCTTTTGACGATTTTGAGGATTCGCTTGGCATGAACGTGGGAGAAGCAATCCTTTCACCAACCCGCACTTATCTGCCTGTGGTGAGCGAGGCACTCAAGAAAATGCACCCGGAAATAAGCGCGATAGTTCACGTTACAGGCGGCGGCCAGGCAAAAACCGCGAAAGTCGGAAAAGGAATTGAATACGTAAAAAACAACTTGTTTGAGCCAAGCCCGATTTTCAAACTCATCCAGCAGGAATCCGGCGAGTCCTGGCGCGACATGCACAGGGATTTCAACATGGGCCACCGCATGGAAATCATAGTCAAGACCAAAGACGCAGTCGAGCAAATTACTTCAATCTGCGAAAAATTCAACATTCAAGCAAGGCAAATCGGTTTCTGCAGGAAAAGTTTGACAGGCAAAAACAAAGTGATTGTTGAAAGTCAGTTTGGAAAATTTGAATATGAATGAACCATTTATATTTATATATATGGTCACTTATATAGTTGTTATGGCAACAACAATATCTGTAAGTCAAGAATTACTCTCTAAATTAAAAGAAAGAAAAATGTATAATAAAGAATCTTATGAAGAAGTAATTTGGGACGCATTAGAAGATTCAATGGAATTATCAAAAGAAACTAAAAAAAGAATCAAACTTGCTGAAAAAGACATAAAAGCCGGCAACATATACTCTCTTGAAGATGTTAAAAAGGAGTTAGGGC
>JAGGVJ010000016.1 GCA_021158055.1 Candidatus Iainarchaeum sp.
GTGAGTTGCCGGTATTTGGTTTATCAAAACTATCTAAAAAAACCACTATCAACCACCGCATTCAAAGGAATTTTTAACAAAAAGTTTACCGGCAGGCAGCTTACAATAGCAATATGAAATTTAAAAACAATAAAATTAGGCATGAAAATAATTGATAAAAATATATCAGACCCTGAAAATATGAAACAGCTTGTTTCAGGAATTAAAAAAACAGGTGCGGGAACCGTTTTGGATGCGGATGGCTCTTTATACCTTGACATAAAAAAGGTGATAGAAGATACGCGGTTGTCTGTAGCGCAAACAGTCAATGCAGGCATTTCTGCGATGTACTGGAACATAGGCAAAAGGATTAATGATGATATCTTAAAAAATAGACGGGCGGAATACGGAAAACAAATCGTTGAATCGCTGTCAAAACAATTAACCGAAGAATATGGCGCGGGTTGGAGCGCAAAACAAATAAGGCATTGTCTCCGCTTTGCAGAGACTTTTCCAGATTATAAAAATGTCTCCTCGGTGTGGAGACAATTAAGCTGGACACATTTTAAGACAATAATATACATAAAAAATGAACTTCAAAGAGAATTTTATGTCCAGATGTGCTGTGTTGAGCATTGGAGCGTCAGGGAATTGCGCAAAAAGATCGATTCAATGCTGTTTGAACGGACAGCCATTTCTAAAAAACCCGCGGATTTGGCCGGATTGGAACTGAAAAAATTAGGCGACAACGGAAAATTAACCCCTGACCTGGTGTTTAGGGATCCTTATGTTCTTGATTTTTTAAATTTAAAAGACACTTATCAAGAAAAAGATCTGGAGATGGCGATTTTAAAAGAAATTGAACATTTTATCCTTGAATCGGGCAAAAGCTTCACTTTTGTTGAACGGCAAAAAAGAATGATTATTGATAACGATGATTTTTACCTGGATTTATTGTTTTATAACAGGAAGCTTAAACGGCTTACTGCCATCGAATTAAAACTGAGTAAATTTAAAGCAGGGCATAAAAGCCAAATGGAACTTTACTTGAATTGGCTGGAAAAACACGAAACAGAAGAAGGCGAAAAACCGCCAATCGGCCTTATTTTATGCGCTGAAAGCGGAAAAGAACAAATTGAGCTATTGCAGCTTGAAAAAAGCAACATTAAGGTTGCGCAGTATATCACTGAAATTTTGCCTAAAGAATTGCTGCAGAAAAAATTACGTAAATTTTATTTAGAAAACAAAAATTTAATTGACAGCAGGTGTGACGATGAATGACCATGGCCGTACCTGAAAGCCATATTAAAGAATTGATATTTACATTTAGGGGAGTCCAGATTATTTCAGATAAGGATCTATCAGGTCTTTATTCTGCATCAACAAAAGCATTAAATCAAGCAGTAAAAAGAAATAGTGATCGTTTTCCTTTAGATTTTATGTTTCAATTGACTGAAAAATAAAAAGATGGACTAGTCACAAATTGTGACCGGTTACAATTATTAAAACATTCATCAACTAGACCCCATGCGTTTACAGAGTAAGGCGTAGCCACCCTGTCCGGGATTTTAATAAAATATGTAACGATTTATTCTGATGCAAAACCGGAATTGATTGAAGACGGTGTTTTTAAGATTATTATTCCGTTGAAAGAAAAAAGTTCGGAGAAAAGTTCAGAGAAAACTGTGGAGAAAACCCCCCAAACTACTCCCCAAACTACCCCCCAAACACATTTAACTGAATTAGAATCTAAAATTTTAAAATTAATAAAAAAAGACAATTCAATATCCAGAAAGGATATTGCTAAAAAGTTAAAGATTGGGGAAGATACAATTAAAGAATATTTAGCAAGACTACAGAAAAAAGGCGTTTTATCACGAGAAGGCACATATAAAGAAGTCTGGATTGTAAATGACGCAAGAAACTAAATTCAAACAAAGCGAACTAGAAAAACAACTTGTAGAATTAAAAGAAAAAGATGTGATAAAAAGAATCAGACCAGATAAAGGTGGGTATTGGAAGGTCTTGAAATGAGCACTTCAAGAGCATATTCAAGCAAACTGAAATAAGGCTGATAAAAGCGATCATTGGATTATCAACAGTTATATTACCGGCAAGCAACTAACCATAGCAATATAAAAAATAAATCAATAATTTAATGTAAATAAAAACAAATCAAAAAGTAACTTTATGAATTTAAAACAAAAAAAACAAATACATAATTACACAGGGGCCTAAAAATGGATGAAATAATCTTATTTGAAAAAAAACAAGTTCGTCGTGTTCAGATTCGCAATGAATGGTGGTTTGTAATAAAAGATGTTGTGGCAGTACTTACTGAATCAAAAAATCCTTCAGATTATTTAAAAAAACTCAAAAAACGCGATAACTCTTTAAATGAATCCTTCAAAGGAGGGGGACAACTTGTCCCCCCCTTAAATTACCCTTTGATACATCTGGTGGAAAACAAGTATTACAATGCTGGAATTCAATGGGCATATTGCGTCTGATTCAATCCATCCCTTCCCCCAAAGCAGAACCATTCAAAAGATGGCTGGCTAAAGTAGGTTATGAACGGCTGGAAGAAATTGAAAACCCGGAACTCGCTTCAAAACGGATGCACGAGACATACAAGCAAAAAGGATATTCAGACGCGTAGATTGAAAAACGGGTTCGTGGAATTGCTGTCCGGGATGAATTGACTGAAGAATGAAGTAAAAGAGGAATTAAAGAACAAATAGAATACTCAATCTTAACATCTGAAATAAGCAAGGCCACATTCAATATGACTCCGTCTGAATACAAAGATTTTAAAGCGCTTGAAAATCCAAAAGATAACCTGCGAGATCACATGAACGACCTTGAACTGATTTTTACCATGCTTGGTGAAGCTTCAACAACTGAAATTGCTAAAAATAAAAATGCGCAAGGATTGCCTGAAAATAAAAAAGCAGCAATTAAAGGCGGAACCGTTGCGGGAAATGCAAGAAAAGACCTTGAAGAAAAATCCGGCGCAAAAGTATCAACAAAAACCAATTATAAAGAATTGCCTGAAAAAATACAAAGGCACAAGACAATTTTAACCGCCAAAGAAACTAAAAAATAAAAAATTTGGTATCACAATCTGTGATGCCTTCAAAAAACCTTTTTAACTTCTTTTTCAACATATTAAATACACTAAATAACATCTATATTATTACTTATTTAAATAACACAGTACGTTCACAAAAAAGAAAAACGTTGATTATCATGGCAGAATACAACCCAAAATCATTGGAAGAAAAAATAAAGAAAAAATGGAAAGATGAAAACACTGCAGAGAGAGCCATGGACAAGAACCTTGGAAAAAAGCCTTATTACTTTCTGGACGGCCCCCCGTACGCCACTGGAAACATCCAC
>JAGGVJ010000039.1 GCA_021158055.1 Candidatus Iainarchaeum sp.
CATTCTATATAAAAAGGTTAATATTTTGATTTGATTTTAGTCGGGTATTTTACTTTTTTGTTGGTTTTTATTTTTCGTTTTTGTTCATTTTTTTAGTTTACTTTTTATTTTTTTTATGTAAGATGTTTTTATTAGTAAAGAATTAGAATTAAAAAAATAGAGAACTAAAAATTAAAAAAAAATTTGAATAACCAGCAGAAAAAGTAAATAAAATAATAATCAAGTTAGTGTTTTTGGTAAATCCGCAATCAATAATTTAAGTGAATTTGTAACTACTAATTAGTTTATACTTTTTTACGGTTTTTTTGTAATTATTTCAACATTAAACATAGGTCTTTAAAAACAAGTTTTCTTCTTTTAGTTATATATTTTTGTTTTGAAAAGTTTAAGAGAAAATCTTATACTGACATATAATATTATGTATAATTATTATCCAATTGGTTAATTAAGGTGATTTAAATTAAAGTACTAAAAATTTGTTTTGTTTTGGTTGCAGTGTTTTCATTTTTGATTTATTCAAATGCGTTGATTTCTCTTTCTCCGGAAGCACAGTTTGGTGTTACGGAATGTTGCGGTGACTGTTGCCTGTATATAATTCCCGGGGAACTGACTGTTAAAACCGTTCAACCTTCAGGAAATCCTTATTTTCAGGATTTTCTGGTCGTTGACGTAAGCACAGTGCCAGGTGCCTGTAACGAGGGCGGTGTTTCTCTTGACATCACTTCAAAAGCAGCCAAAGAAAGCACCAATCAGTATGTTTCCCTTGCATCAGGACAGCCAGCCATCCTTAATTTTGCTGAACATTCAAATGGATATGCGTTTGTTTCAACGAAAATCATTACAGCTTCATCGCCTCTTTCAGCCTTTGACCAGCTTCGTTTTTACAGGGGCGCGGATATGTGCGGCGCAGTACCCGTAAATATTTCTGTTGAAGGGACAAACAATGAAGCTTTTGGCTTTAACCCCCTTCACACGGAATTCCTTAACGCTTCTGTGGGCAGCGCTTCAGAGGATTCTTATTCACTTGCAGAGGAAAGCAATGTAAACCCAATGGATGTGACCGGTGCTTCCACTGAAGAATTTATTTATATTGATGACCTGAAAAACAGTGTGATAACCACGTTGGATATGAACGAAACTGTTTTTAACAAGTCGTCTTTTATAATACCTAAAAATAGTTCTGATTCAGTTTTTTTTTCAATGACTCCGGGCACAACTGAAATTAGTTTGCCAAGTGTTTTTGTGTCTTTGAACGAATTCCAGACAGACAGGGGCCCGATAAAAATACCCATTGCAGCGATGGTTTATCCCGCGGGTCTTGACGGCGGGGGATATGTCAGCAAATCAGTTCCGGGAATCGGTGTTTTGGGGTTTGCTCTGGTAAGCATGATCAGTTTAATAATCTTGGTTTTTGCAAGAAGAAACAAGAAATCGGCGGTGTGATAAATGTTGGATAAATTAAAAGGTCGCAGTGAAATAAAAATCGGCGGAATCAAGCTGATGGGTGAAAAGACCGATAAGAGAATAGTAATCGGCGGAGTTTTTCTGGTTCTTTTGGCTCTCGGGTTTATTATCTATATCGTGACCCCCTATTTGATGGATCTGGCAGTGCCAAGAAACCCTGAGCTTGATGACATCATAACGATTGACACCGGAAAAAGCACTGCTGAAAGTTTTATACCTGTTGCCGGTGAAGAGCTAACTGAACAGCAAAAGCTCACTCTCAATTACATAGAGGAAGAGTTTAAGGACCCGATTATGGTTGCGGCAGTTTATGACGGGACTTCAACCGAGCTTAATCCGAAAGGCGTCTGGAGTTATACTTTTGTGGACAACGGGACATACACGGGTGTGAAAATAAAAGTTGATGCTGAAACAAATGAACTGGTTGACACCCCGTTAAAATACACTCCGCAGCACCGCGCAACTGAAGAAGCAAGAAACAGGTTTACTGATATTGACGTTGTCAGGCTGGTCAAGCAAAAAACAGGCAATTCGGATATTAAGTTTACTCAAATAGTTTATTTCTCTGAAATAAATACAGCCACAAAAACTTATGTAAGACTCTGGAATATCATTGTTGAAGGTCCGGAAGGTGTGCAGACCTACCAGCTTGATGACGTATCAGGAAACTTCAGGGGTCCGTTTTAAAGAGGGGCATGTATAATACTGCGGTAAAAGGATTGCGGTTGTCGCCCACCAGGCTCCCCCAGTTGGCTTTGGATGTCAAAATTAATGGAAGGACTTGGGCGGGAGCAGGCAATCAACGAGGACTGGTGGAAAAGGAAAGCCTGGCAGCCCGGATGGAATACAGGCTTGAATGTTAAGCAATAGCCTGGGGGTTTATTTTTTCCCGCTCCATTCATCGAAAAATTCCTGAAGAAATGATTCCATGAATTTGTGCCTTTCTTTAGCCATGTTTTTTGCTGTTTCTGTATGCATGTTTTCCTTTAATTTCAGGAGTTTGCTGTGGAAATGATGTATTGTCGAGGGGTTGTTTTCGGATTCCTCGTATGTGTGCCTGTCAAAGGGTTTTTTAGGATTCCACATTGTGACATTGTTTGCCCCCCAAAGAAAAAGTCCTGCTTATTCCAATTGCTCCGATCGTATCCAGATTGTCGGCATCCTGCAGAATCATGGTTTCAAGGTCATTTACGGTTTTTCCATTTTCTGAAAAACTGTATTCCTCGTGATATTCAATGCAATGGGTGATTTTTTCTTTTTGCTTTTCTGTCAAGTTTGTCTTATCAAGGATTTCCTTGACTTTTGGCAGGGAATCTTTTGGAGAGCAGAATTTTCCGGTTTCTTTTTGGATGATTCTGTGGATGTCATGCAGGAATGCAGAAACCCCAATAACTGCTTTGTCTCTGCCTTCTTTGCTTTGAAGAGCCAGGGCATTTTTAAAGTGCGCTTTAAGTGGTACATGTCGTGACCGCTGGGGTCTTCATGAAAAAGCTCTTTGACTTTTTCTTCAAGCTGGTTGATTGTTTTTTCTATAAATATATGTAAATGAATTGAGATTAAGAATGTTTTGTTCTCTTTTTGAAGCCACATTTAAGAATTGAATATAATTCCCGCAATTTTATGAAGTTCAATGATGCCGAAGGCAAAAAATCAAAGTTTTCGTGCCTGAATTTAAATTAGGGGAGCCTTTGCCGTCGATTTATCCAATTGCTTTTCCTGGATAATTGATTTTAGTTCGCTTACGATGTGATTTATCAGCTCTTTTGATTTTATTTCGTTTATCTTTTTTCTAGGGTTCCAGTCTATTCCGGGCCTGTCGTTTCCTTCAATAAAATATAAGTTGCCGTTATTGCTCCGGATAAAATCCAAAGAGTATATGGCGTGTTTTAAATCCAGTTTTTTGTTTAAATTTTTAATTATTTTCCTGGCCATGGTCAGAACGTCTTTGGGAATTGTGTTTATGGGCATATAGACTAGATTTCCCCCTTGTTGTTCATTGCATTTAAAATTCCCTTCTTTGGCAATTCTGATATAAGTCTGTATAATTTTTTGGTTTAGCATAATTATTCTCAAATCAATTAGCCCGCTGTATTTTCCAAAAACAAAGCCATTGTCGCAGTTAATGAATGGTTGAATTATGTAAGGCGATGTTTTTCTGTTCTCTACGCCCGATTCATAAAGTTTTTTGTTTTCTTCAAAGTCAAATTCATCAAAATTTACTTTGAATATGTTGAAACCGCCCACGCCTGTTTTGTCTTTTATTATATAATCGTCACTAAAATCAACGTTATGCCTGTGCTTTTTTAATAATTTATCCAGTTTGGTTTTAGCCTGGATTATTTTTTGTTTTGAAAGGTTGGTTATTTCAACTGTCGGTATTGCAAATTCCTTAAACTGTTTATAGGTGTTTATTTTATTCTGGAAAACATTTTTTATTTTTTTATTATTAAACATATAAGTGGATTTGGAAGATGTGAGCAATTTTAATTTATTTTTTTGTTTGCTATTGACGGAGGTGAATTTATCGAAAAAGACCTGCGAGTGCGCTTTGCCATTATTTTTAACCCATTTTTTATCATATGTCCAAAAACTCTGAAAAAGACCTGACCCGATAATGTCTTTGGATGTTGCAAAAGCGGCCTTAATGCCCATTTTTTTGCAGATCAATAAAAAATAACGATAACTATCATTGTAAATTACGCTGCTGCCAGTGGATGAAAACGGAGATTTTCCCCTATATTGTTTGTCTCCAGCACTATTTGCGCTGGGTTTCGCGTAAACTACAATTGCATCATACTGTTGTGTGTTAACGTGCTGTTTTATTTTAATATCCATATTTATCATAATGCATATAAAGAGTTTTGAATAACCTTTTTTGTAAGTTGACTTGGTTTTTTGTTGTTTTTGTCTTGCACATAATTTCTGCAATCAACTGAAATCCAAGCAGTAGGTACGGGTTTGGACAGAGCGGGGTGCAACGCAGTGAAGCGAGAGCATAACGTGATTGAAGCGAAGAAGTTAATTTTTAAATCCGTTATGTAACTTAAGAACTTTGCCTTTTAAAACACCGTGGTTTATTTTGATTTTATTTCCGCTCATCTGATTCAATGCGTTTACGTCAATATTCATTTTATCAGGCAATTTGGCACCGCACACTATTCTTTTTATTCCCGCTCTCCACGCGGCAGAAAAACACAGGGGCAGGGGGTCGCGGTTGTATAGAGCGTGCAGTCCGGGATTTTCACGGCATTTAATTTTTTGCAGGTTAAGTATTTAAATATAATTTTTATTTTTGTATCCAGAAGACTTAACAACTCATAATTTTGATAGATTTAAATAGTTTTTTATCATTATAATAATATTCTTATTGTGTTTTTTATTGTATTTTTCGCTCCCTTAGTCTAGTCCGGCCAAGGATACTGCCCTTTCGAGGCAGCGACGTGGGTTCAAATCCCGCAGGGAGCACCATTAATTTGTGGGGGTCGCCTAGCCTGGTATGGCGCTAGCCTGCTATAAAGTTTTTTTGAAATGCAGTGTTTTGCAGAAAGCTAGTGTCTTTTAGACACGTGGGTTCGAATCCCACCCCTCACGCTTATTTTTTTTGAAATTTGTTTTTTGTTGTTGCGGATTCACGTGCTCGAAAAAATAAATGTTTTTTGCAACTTACAGAAAGATAAATATGTTATTGAACACACATTGTTTTCATGCAGACTGAAGCAGAGATTTTTCTTGGCACAAAAAGCCGCAAACTCTTGTTTGACGCAGAAGAAGTGGACGCAGCAGAGCTTCAGAGGCTTTTTGAGTCGCAGGGATTCGTGACAAAGTTCAGTGAAAACCGCGGGAGTGAGCCGTTGCAGGGTCATGCCGGGCTGGCCAGAAAACTGTTTTTGGAGTCAGTTGCTTTTTTTTCAAAGACAAACAGCGTTGATGAACTGCCTTTTTTCGGGGATCATTTTGCAGTATTTGAACTCCCTGAAGAACTGGGTGGAAAGCGTGTTTTTTTTGCCTGTGACCCTGAAATTTGCGAGTGGGAAAAGCCGGTTGAAGTTGCTTTCAAAGTGTTTGAAAAAGTTGCGAAACTAAGAAAAATCAGGTTTGAAAACGGGCTTTTTGTGGGAATAACTTCAGGCAAAAAAACAAGGAACAATGCTTCTTTTGGAATTCCGTCCGGGGGGTGGCACAAGTATTTTTGTGATTTCGGGGAAAAGGAATCCCTGCAGATATCAAAAAAACTTATCTGGGGAATAAACAATTTTTTTGACCTTGCATACATCCGCTCTGATTTTCTTGACTGCAGCCCAAGTTTCCTCAATGTTTTTGCAGACTTGGTTCTTTTGGGGTTTTACCCGAAAGAAAGGTTGCCTGTGTTTTTTTTAAATGAAAAAAAGCTTGCCTCGCTTCCGGTTGCGTTTGGCGTTGTAAGCCACGAAGTCGAGCATTATCTGGCTGAGACATCTGGCTGGAAGAAAAACTACATTCAGGCAAGGGAAAAAATTGACTGGGACAAGAAACTTGCGCATTTTTTCAGGCACGAATTTTACGAAAAAAACAAGGCAAAGCTTCGCGCGACTTTTTTAAAGTGGCTTAACAAAATTTTTTACGAAGTGGTAACAGATGCAAACCTGTACCTCAACGCAGTCGGTTCAGATTCAAAATGCAATGTTTTGTTGTGCCGGGACAGGGAAAAATCATGGGATTTCCGCATGAAAGTGTTTGAAAAGTTTGTCAGGCGGGGTGCGGAAAAAGACGATTATATTGTTTATTTTCTTTTTTCATATTACCCATATCTTCTTTCCCTTTACGTTGTCGAGAACAAGATCCCCGGGGAAAAATTCAAGGCAGCAGAAAACAGGCTGCTTGAGCAATCAAAAGATATTGCGCCTGGGTTTTCGGAATTCAACGCGTTCATGAAAAAAAAATCAATTGAACTTTACAGCAGGTTCCTGTTAGGAGAGGATCTTTCCCAAGACGTTGACGAGGTTTTGGCCAGAGTAATAGCTTTTTATTTTTCAGTTAACAGGGAGCAGATAAATTCAATAGTTATGGAAAAGCACAAATCCGGGCAGTTTGGCAGCTGTGAAGTCGGCAAGACAGTTAATGAAATAGTTCTTTCAAGCAGGATAATTTCATTGAAAAAAAAACCCAATCATTTCCAGTTTTTGTTTGAGCGGCGCGGAAGAAAGTTTTACAGGTTCACGACTGAAAGAGTGGAAAAAGCATTGAATGATTTCACGCGCGAAAGACACGGGGCTGTTGCACGCAAGGGGCAAGAGACTGTTGCACGCGAGAGATGCGAAACTGTTTTGGAGGGAGACCAGCTTGGCTGATTCAGTTGCCTTTGTTTACCGCCAGCTTGTGAGCTGGGAGGACCGGACTCCTTTTTCAAAGGAAAGTTCAGATAAGGCACTGGAGCTTTTTTCTCAAGTTGCTGAAATGCATTCAGTTAAGGTTTTCATCTGCCACTTTGACTGGATTGAAAAAGACACCTTAAAGAAAGCGTGGTGTTTTGAAGATTCGAAGTGGAAGAGGGTTTTTAACGTGAAAGTTGACCTGCTCTACCAAAAGTTTGGGTTTAGGGAAGAGACAAGGAAAATAAAAGAAATACTTTCAAAACACTTCAATGTTGTGAATTCCCTGGAAATGGAAGAGGTGTGCAGGGACAAGTTTGCAACCCACAAGATGTTTTTTGATTACATGAAGCCCTGCTTTTTGGTTAAAAACAGTGATGACATCAAAAGCGTTCTTGAGGAAATACGCGGCGATCTTGTGGTGCTAAAGCCGAGGTACGGGTTTGCAGGCAGGGACGTGAAAGTTGTCCCGGCAGAGTTTCCTTTGCTTGTTCAACTGCTTGGCGGGTCAAAAGACGATATGCTTCTTGAAGAATTCATTGATTCCTCAAGGGGAGTCGAATGCCTTGGGATAAGCGGGGTCCACGACCTTCGCGTGGTGGTTGTGGATAGCGTCATTGCAGTCTCTTATGCGAGGTTTCCAAAATCAGGTCTTGTGAGCAACGTCGCAAAAGGCGGGGAACTAAGGGTGCTTGATGTTGGAAAACTTCCGAAAAGCGTTGTGTGGATGGTTGCGGGAGTCGACCTGAAGCTCAAGAAGTTCGGGCTGAATGCCTACACCGTTGACTTCGTGTTTGATGCAAACCAGCAGCCATGGATTATTGAGCTGAACTGCCAGCCTGACTTTGAATTCAGCGATGACGAGGAAAAGAAGATGGAAACAGAGCATTTTGGAGTTATGTGCGCGCAGTTCAAACGCTACCAAGTTCAAAAGAAGCAAGGGATAAAAGAGGAAATGAAGAAAAACAGGTAAACTAAAAAAATAAAGGAAAGCTACATTTTTGAAACAAAGCTTTTGGTAACTGCTATCGGAATTTCCGGGCTGGCTTCGGTCAGGTAAGAACTGTATTCAAACTGCACTGCCTGCCCGCGGGTTTTTTCAAGAAGTTCTTTTACAAGTGTTTTAACTGTTTTGCCGTTGAATTTGTGCTCAAAGGTTATTTCAAGAGGGCTTGAGCTGAACGCTTTTTTTATAGCTTCAAGGTAGCATGCAAAATCCCCTGACTCAATATACTTTTCAACCAGTTTTGCTTCTTTTTCAAAGCCCTTGCTTTTCAGGTTATTGATGTCTTTTTGAATGCTGTCTTCTTCAAGGTGATTGTAAAAAAATTTTGCGCAATAGCAGGCATAGTCGCAAAAGCCATGTCTTTGGGCTTTTATTTCTTCTGAAAACTCGCTGTTTACCTGCTTTGTCAACCTTTCGGCTTTTTTTGCATCAATGCCGATTCCTTCAATTGAACCAATGTCGATTATTGTGGGCAGCACAGACAGTTTTGTCACAAGGTTGTGGACAAACACATATTTCGGGTTTTGTTGCTGCAAACCGGTTTTTTCAACTTCGCTCCAGAACCCGTTGTAAATGCCTTTTAACTCGTCTGTTTTTGAACCGGAATACTCGCTTAATCGGTAGTGGTTGAAATGCCAGCGGTTGTAGCGCGGAAAGCTTGAGATGATTGCTTTTCCCCCGCTCCTGCACAAGTTGTAAGCAATCGCTTCTGTTCCAATGTCCCCTCTGATGTGTTTTTTCAGCGAAGTTGCAGAGTGGGCGGCGACATAAACAGGGCCGGGTTTTTCAGAATCAAAGATCATAAATCCTTTTTTTATTTCCACTTTCATGATTAATATAAACGGTTTGTTAAATAAAAATTTGCCGAAATTATTTTTTTGCGTTTCTTTCAAGGAAATTGACTATTGCTTCCGCGGGGTTTATGCCGGTTGTTTTTGAAAAGTCCCGAAACTGCGGCGCCCTGTTGACTTCAACCACCATGAACCCGTTTGGAGATTCAAGCAAGTCAACTCCGGCGACCTGAAAGTCCAGTGCTTTAACCGCTTTTATCGCAAGCTCTTCTGCCTCTAAAGGCGCTTCGCATGCTTTTCCTTTTCCTCCAAGCGCAATGTTTGAGCGGAAATCACCTTCGGGAACAAACCGGTACATTGACCCTATGACCTGGTTGTCCACTATGAAAAGCCGCATGTCGCGTCCCGGGTTCTGGATGAATGTCTGGACATAAATTTCTTCTTCCTTTGGAACAAATTCCCGCAGTTCAACCTCGTTTTCGGTTTTGACTACCCCGCGCCCTTTCGCGCCGATAACAGGTTTTATTACCGCGGGATAGCTTGTCAGTTCAACAGTGTGGTCTGCAAGTTCCGCTCCAAAACCGTAAATTGTCCGGGGGGTTGGTATTTTGTGCTGCAAAAGCACAAAAGTGTGAACTGCCTTGTTGTCAAGCTTGTAAACCTCGGGTTTTTCAAAAACAGGAATGTGTTTGTTTTTAAGGTGTTGGGTGATGATGTAAGCAAGGTTTTTCCACCTTCCGACACCGCGCACGAGCGCAACGTCAGGCAGTTTGTATTTTTTTCCGCTGTAATAAACATATGGCTTGTCTGAAAAGTCAATCAAAAACCTGTTGAAGTAACGAAACCGCACTTCGTGTCCGCGTCTGAGAGCTTCAGTCATAATCTCGCGGTTTTCCCAGCTTTTGCTTGCGCCGATAATCCATATTAACATGAATGAAACTAAGTTCAGGATCATTAATTAATGTTTTGAGCATGTCCTTTTTTGAAAAAGAAACGCCTGAAAAAAAGTAGCGGGGGGTCGATTTGAACGACCGGCTTTCGGGTTATGAGCCCGACGGGCACTCCAGGCTGCCCTACCCCGCTTTTTTGAGTCGATTAAAACGCGCACTGTGAAGCACAAGTTTTTTTATTTTTTATCAATTAGGATTCACGCTACTGTTGCGCGTCAGTTTTTGTACTCAATTCTGTACTAATATTGTTTTTATCCCTTTTAAAATGAACTGATTTTTGAGTTTGATACAATATGTGACTATAGTTTGTTTTTTAGCTGTGTTCAGGTGAGTTTTTGCTTTCATGTCCTTTCGGATCAAAGGTTGTACACGTCATCACTACACATATAATATTGATTTTTTTTATTTTTAAGGTTTTGCGGAAAGACGCCTGCAAACAATAAAAAAGCCCTTGTTTTCTATTATCTAACGGGATTTTTTATTTTAAGATGGTTTTTATGGATCTGATTGCGTACATTTTTTTGGGAATCCTTCAGGGCATTGCCGAATGGCTGCCTGTTTCTTCCCAGGGGCAGCTGATGCTTGCGGGAATGGCTTTTTTCGGGATGCTTCCTTCGCGCGCAATCGAGTTGAGTGTGTGGCTGCATCTTGGAACAATGCTTTCTGCGCTCGTTTATTTCAGGCGCGAGGTAGCCGGCCTTTTGCGCAGGTTTCCGGCGTTTGTTTTATTGATTGCTTCAGGAAAACACATTTTAGTTAAACAAGATAGGGTTTCAGTCAGGCAAGGCAGGGTTTTAGATGAACACGACAAGCTGACTTTTTTCCTTATTGTTTCAACGTTTTTTTCAGGGCTTGTCGGGATTCCGTTGTATGTTTTTTTAAAGAAATCGTTTGTTTTTTTCGGGGGGGAAGCGGCGGTTGCGTTAATCGGGTTTTTCCTGATTGTGACGGGGGTCATGCTTTATGGGGCGGGCTCAGGGACATTCGGCAACAGGAAAATCACTGATTTGGGTTTGAAAGACGCGGTTTTTACAGGGGTCTTGCAGGGGTTTTCTGTTCTCCCGGGAATATCCCGCTCGGGAACTTCTACAGCGGCTTTGCTGTTTATGGGTTTTCGCCAGGAGGATTCCCTGAAAATCTCGTTTTTGATGAGTATCATTGTGGTGGGTGCCGCAGAACTTGTTTTCGGGTTATTTGAAGGGTTTTCGTTTTCAACAGGTTCGCTTGTAGCATTGCTTTTTGCGTTTGTTTCAGGGTTTTTGTCAATCGGGGTTCTTTTGAAGGTGGCGAAAAAAGTGCGTTTCTGGCTTTTTTGCATTGCTCTTGGGGTCGTGTCGCTGATTCCGTTTATTTTTTCAGTGGTTTTTTCATAATTTTTTTATAAGTGGGGTTTAAGTGTTTGCAAATAATTTTTATTTTTTTGACTCATTTTTTGAGGTTTTATTGTTGCTTTTGTTGTGGTTCTGCTGTATGGTTTTTTATTGATGCGTATTGATATTATTAATATATTGGCATTGATGGCATAATGCATTTTTGGCATTTGCGAGGGTTCCCAAGCGGCCAATCAACGGCAGTGCTTTTGCATTGCATTGGGTTAAAGGGGCTGGGCTTAGGACCCAGTAGTTTAGTGCTTTCGTCGGTTCGAATCCGGCCCCTCGCACCAACAGGCAAAACCACTTGGTTTGGTGATTAAATGACAGGCGCAACAGATTGCATAAGCTTTGATGATTTTTTGAAAGTGGACATCAGGGTCGGGAAGATAATTTCAGTAAATGATTTTCCGCAGGCAAGAAAACCCGCTTACAGGCTTGAAATTGATTTTGGAAAAGAAATCGGTGTCAAAAAGTCGTCGGCGCAGATAACTGAAAAGTATTCAAAAGAAGACCTTTTGGACAGGTTTGTTATCGGTGTCGTGAATTTCCCCCCAAAGCAGATTGCAAATTTTATTTCCGAAGCACTTGTTTTGGGAGTGGCTGAAGAAGGAGGGGTTGTCCTGCTCGGCTTTGACAGGCAGGTTGAGATCGGGCAAAGGATATGCTGAAATACAGTAATCAGTTGTTCAGAGAAGCATCCTGAAATCTTAATAAACCATAAAGACAGTTAGTTATATGCTATAAAATACCATAAAAGCAGTTTGTTTTGCAGTTCTTTTTACTGTTGTTTTTGATTTTGCGGGGGTACCCGAGTGGCCAAAGGGGTCAGGTTCAGGGCCTGATAGTTTAGCGCTTTCGTCGGTTCGAATCCGGCCTCCCGCACCAGTTCTTTGTGAAAAACTGCCTTTGCCGGTTACTTTATTTTTTATTTAACAGCTCTTCATCTGCCCAGTGGTCTTTGTTTCCACGCACATATAGCCAAAAAAATTGTTCGGGATAAATTTGTTTAAAAATATCAACTTTTTTCTCAAAAATGTCTTTGCTAAAAGAGATTCTTTGGTCTGATTCAAAATTTCCATAATTTTTCTTGTTTTCTCTTGACCAAAAATAAGGATATTCTTTGTAATATTTAGTTGCTATGCCCTCTAATAGCATAGAAACAAGAGAATGCATGGGATGTTTTATTCCCATGGGGGCGATAATCTCTGTTTTTTTAGTAATATTTGATTTCACTTCTTTCAGCAAATCATTTGCTGTTTTCGAATCAGTATTGCAGTCTTCAAAAATTTTTGTCAAAAGCTCTTTTTTGTAGGTTGCATTTGTTTTGAAACCGTATTTTTCCCGCAACTCTTTTCTTTTTGTCTTCACCCAGTTGATATCTACAAAATTAAGAAAAGTAACTTTTTTTACATTCTCTATTATTTCAGATAATTTTTCTGATGTAGATTTATTGCATGGGCTACTTGAACAAGTGATTATTTCAAAATTTATTTTCGGGTGAGATAGAATGTATCCTCCCAAATTAAGCCAAGCATCATCTGGATGCGGTTCAATAATTACAATTTCTTTTTTCTCTTTGGATTCACCCATTAAGACCCCTTTTTTTGATTTATTTCCTCACGCACCCGTGAAATTGGCGCATAAACAGTTTGCTGATGCTTTTTTTGTATCCGGGTTTTTCAGGATAATCATATGCTTGTTTCCGCGTAAATTTTGTGTGCAATGGAAATTTGCATTTACCATCAATTGTTTTATGATAATTAAATGGAGTTTTTTCAAGTGTTTTATCTGCGATTTCACCGCACCAGTTCTTTTTGGGTTTCCCTGTTGTGTTATCCTGTTATTCAAACAGTCTCTTGAACCTGTTTGGCATGGCGATTCCCCAGTAGGTTATTATTGCAAAAACACCGATCAATGCTTTTATCGGGAGAAAGATGTGGTTCAGAATCCCTGTGAAATCAAGGTACATTAGTATCCAAAGCCCCATTATGCCAAGGGTTCCGAGAGTTACTCTTGCTTTGTATTGCTTGAACTTTTTTTCCGGAAGTTCATCTCTGTGTTTAAGCATGCGGATCTGAAAGAAAAAAAGAGCCCCGAACATTATTGCAAGGTTTGTGCTGAACAAAAAAGCGTCTCTTGAAATCTTGGTTGTAATGAATGAACCGGAACCTGCAAACACCTGCAAATCAAAGAGCACGGCAACAGCGAAGGTTACAGCGGTAACAGTTACTGCGGCAATTTTTACTTTTTTCAGATGCTTTTCAGCTGTAATGGCTGCAACAAGGCTTAAAGTAACGGCAATGGCTGCAAAGACAGACGCAACGCCAAGGATCCAGAAAGGCAGTTCAAGCACAGGAAACATGTTTTTAGAAAACACAAAAAAGTAAGCCAGTCCCACAAATGAGAACAGTATTGAAAGGTACTTTTTTCCGATTCTTCTCTTGAGCTGGAATTTTTTTAATGACCTGTGAGCAAGAAGAAAGCTCACAAGTGCGATTGATAAGTTAATCGTAGGAATCAGATATGTGTTTTCCATTAAACCAATCATTTTTTCACCAATACCCAACAGGCCTTGACCCTCAATGCTTCAACAAATTTTGTTATAACCTAAATTGCAACTGATTTATTAACCAATAAGTTTTAGCAGGTATTTAAGAGGTTAACCGGTGTTTGCAATGGTTTGGCAGGTGTTTGCAATGGTTTGGGGGTGGGTGTTTGGAATGGTTTAATGCTTGTTTGGGCGGTTTTGTTATATTGCAGCGCAGTTTATTTGGCACCTGATTGTTTATTATATTGCATTTGTTTGTTTATTATGCAGGCAGATGTTTGACGCAGGCAGATGTTTGTTTAGTATGCAAGTGAGTTTTAAGTGTTTTTGATTTTGACAGTTTTTAAAAGGTGTTTTTATGGTTGAGTTAACGAGAATAGTGTCGTTTTTAGATGACTATCTGGAAACAAAAAACTTTGCAGAAGACCAGTCATGCAACGGGTTGCAGGTGCAGGGGAAGAAAGAAGTCAAAAAGATTGCTTTTGCAGTTGATGCGTGCATTAGATCAATTGAATCTGCTTCAAGGCAAGGTGCTGACATGCTTTTTGTGCACCACGGCCTTTTATGGAACAAAGTAAACCCCATAACTGTGTTTGAAAAGAACAGGCTGAAACCTCTTTTTGACAGCGATATTTCGCTTTACGGCGTTCACCTTCCTCTTGACGCGCACGAAGAAGTCGGCAACAATATTGAGCTTGCAAGAATTTTCGGGTTGGGGAAAAAAGAGTTTTTCGGAACAGGAACAACAAAACCGCTCGGGTGCTTTGGTAATCTGGAAAAACCGCTTAAAGCAGAAGAATTTGCGGCGGTTGTGTCAGAAAAACTTGGCTCGAAAACAATTCTTGAGAAAAACGGCAAAGACATTATTTCAAGAGTGGGGATTGTTTCAGGTGGTGGGTCAGGATATGTCAGTGAATGTGCAGACCTTGGAATAGACTGCCTTGTGACGGGAGAGTCCACGCTTTCAGCGGTCCGGGAAGCAGAAGAAAGGAACATTGCAATGATATTTGCAGGCCATTACGCCACAGAAACAGTTGGTGTAAAAGCAGTAATGAAAAAGATAAAGGAAGTTTTTCCGGAAATTGAAACGGTATTTATTGATCTTCAAACAGATTTTTAAAAGAATTAACCGGATTTTGCAGATTTTCCGGCGCTTGTTTCAGGTGAAAAAATGATAAATGATGCAATGTGGGTGTTTATAGGACAAGCAGTCGTGTACTTGGCAGCGCTGTTTCTTGTTGCCGGTTCACTTGTTTTTTTGCTGTTGCTTTACTCGCTTAAAACCGAAAGATTTTTTTTCCCGACATTCACGCTTGCATTAGTCGTGTTTTTCGAAGGGTTGCTTAAAGCGTTTTTTAACTTTTTTCACCTTGACAGTACAGCAGTTGATTTTGTGGTGATTGATTTAAAAAACAAGATATCTTCGTCTGCTTTCAACAGCGCGCCAAACAATCGCGTTGCGTTGTTTCTTCCCCAGTGCCTCCGTGCAAAAACCTGCCCGGCAAAACTTTCGCCGCAGGGAATTCAATGCGTTTCGTGCGGGGCATGCGAGATACACAAGGCAAAAAAAGTAGCTGAAGATCTGGGTTACATGTTTTTTTTGATTCCCGGCGGAAGTTTCATTCCCCGTCTTGTAAGAGAACACAAGCCAATGGCACTCCTTGGAGTCGGGTGCCGAATGGAAGTGCGGCAAGGTTTTGAACTATGCGAAAAAATAAACATGCCTGCCCGCGGTATTTTACTGCTTCGTGACGGTTGCGTGGAAACAGACCTTGACTGGGATTTGTTTTACAGGACGATAAAGCGTGAAAAAGTTTTGTGCTAAGATAAGTTATTGTTGGGGTTTTTTATCGCTTTGTTTTTGCCTGAAGCAAAACCTGGAATTTACCGAAAGTTATTTTTAACCAGGCAACCAAATAATAATTAAGCAGTGTTTTGCAATGCATTGCAAGACCAAAAGAGTTTTCAGCGCGGGTTTGCAGCATGCGTGGGCTTATTTTGGGGTCGTAGTATAGCTTGGCTAGTATGGCTGGCTCCAGACAGTTTAATGTTTGGAGCGATGAGTCCGCTTTGCGGGCAATGATGAAGTACTGGTAATACGGTTCGCTCCTTGGGAGAAACCAGTAGACGGGAGTTCAAATCTCTCCGACCCCACTTTATTCCAGTTTGAGAATTATTACTTTCACGGAGTCGCCGGTTCTTTCCATGAACTTTTCCGCGTTCATTTCGAGCCCTGGAAGGCTTCCATAATGCATTGGGATGACAATTTTTGCTTTTATTGCGTTTGCTGCTTCTCCTGCTTCATTGCCGTCCATTGTGTAAGTGCCTCCGATGGGCAGCAGCGCGATATCAATATTTTGCGTGGCAAGATTTTTCATTTCAGGCGTCAGGTCAGTGTCTCCTGCAAAATATATTTTGACACCGGAAACAGTGAAAATAAATCCGACCCCGCATGCGTTTTTTGGGTGAAAGTTTTTTGAGATGTTGTATGCGGGAATTGTGCTTATTTCAATTCCTTTGACTGTTGCGCTTTCCCCGGGCAGCATTGTTTTTATGTTAAAATCAAAGTTTGCAAGCTTGATTGCAGCATTTTTTGACGCGATTATTTTTGTGTCTTCTTTTTTTGCAGCATTGATTTTTGTGTCGTCGCAGTGGTCGTAATGTTCGTGGCTTACAAGTACAAGGTCTGCTTTTTCAGAGTAATTCCCAATTGTTCCTGCGTAAGGGTCAATGTACATGACAATGTCGCTTGTTTTTATTTTGAAGCTCGCGTGCCCGAACCATTGAATTGTGACGTCCCCTGTTTTAAAGAAATTCCCCATGAAACAACCTCCCTTGCAGTTATTTTTTGCTGCCTGCTTTTAAGCTGTGCTGAATCTGTTTTGCTGACAAAAATTTTTTTTAACACACAGTTAATTAATGCTAATTTTAATATTAATTCACATAGTTAATTAATACATAGTTGAACACATGTTAATAATGTTTTTAGTGCTCAAATTTTTTGATCTTTTGATTATCTGATTAATAGCATGTGGGATAATAATGTGGAATGGTAGTGTGAGATAATAATGTGGAATGGTAGTGTGAGATTGTAACACAGAATGATAATATAAGATGATAACATAAAATGATGACATGAAGTAATAATGCAGGGTGAGAGGTTGGCTAAAAAACATATTGACGGTAAAAAAAGGAAATTGGCTGCGGATTCAAACAAAAACGCAAAAAAGTTTAACATGAAACAAGCCATGGATTACGTGGGAATTGCGGTTATTCTTTTGATTGCGGTTGCATCAATTTATTATGTGCTGGTTAGCGGCAGTCCTGAAAAAATGAAGGACAAGTTTAACATTGATGTAATGCTTTCAAAAGCAGTGAAAGATTCAATGAAAGTTCAGGGAAAGTCAATTGAGTACTTTTTTTTCCTGGCGCCGAATTCAAAAGTGTGTGTAAGCGACGCTGTTTTTGAAACCGGGCTGGAGCCGGAAAACATGTCGTTTGATTTCAGCAGGCTGACTGAAGAACCCGGTGCTTTGGACGGCTTTAAAATACCTGAAGAAGAAAACTGTCTTGAGTCTGTTTCTGAAAAAGACCAAAATTTAGTTTTGAAAATAAAATGCGAAAACGACTCCTGCAACGTGTCATTTTCAGCAGGAAAGTAATTGGATTAAACAAGTAATCGGATTGAACACCTGTCACTGCAGGACGCTTTCAAAAAGATGAAAAAACAGAAAGAGTGGTTGGTTTTTTAGTGAATCACTCTTTTATCAGTTTTGCGTTGATGACCATGTCCTGGGCAGGCCGTGATGTTACAATTGCTTTACCCAGTTCTGTTTCAATAACGGCGCCTTTGGTGATGATGTTCCGCCTTGAGTAGTGGCGGTTGGCGTTGTTTTCTGATACTTTCAGAATTTTTGTTTTTTGGATTTTTCCCGGTTCAACTGTTATATTTGCACTGTCAATTGCGCTGAACCTGACTTTAGTGGACCCGCCTTTGTTTTTGATTGTTTTGCTTTTGCTTTCTCCAACGGTTACTTCTGTCGGAATGTTTCCAATCTGTGAAAGCCTTTTTTTGCAGGACTTGGTGATTTTTGCTCCTGTAGACTTTGTTTTTGATTTCAAGTGCCATTGTGTCAAATTAATCCCTCCGATGTTAAAGATTACTTTTTTATTTACTGGCTTGCCATGTTAGATATGTTTTTTTTTAACGTGAAAACAAATTTGAATAATGATTCAAACACTGCTTTTGCATGGGTGTGTTTTGCAAACAAAAACGAAGAAGGCATGTTAAAATCTGCAAACAGGGCTGCAAAGCGATTTGACTGCGTTGTCCAGTTGATTGATGCGAAAAATATCTGTTCAAAACAACACATAGTTAATAGTGTGTTTTTGGCTTTAAAATCTTTCGAAAATAAATCTAATTTTTCCCAAAATTTGGGTCTTGAGATTCTCCTGCGTGCTTCTGCAGGGAAAAACATAAAAAACGCAATTGAAGTCATGGGCGTGAAAAACACACAAGATACTTACGTTGCAGTTGCGCTTGGAGACTCGTGCAGGGAAGCGGTTTCTTTTCTGTTGTCTGACGCAGTCGGTTCAAAAGAAGTTGCGGAAAAAAAACCTTCGCAAGAGTCCACGGGTCATATTATGCAGGTGTTTGATGTTTCTTCTGCGCAAATCAGTTTGATTGCGCAAACCAAGGGGTTTGAAGAAAGATACAATGCATTATGCGGCCTTGTTCTTGAAAAAGTTGCACTGCTTGACCTTGAACGCTGATTTTGCATTTGTCAGCTGCAGTAATCAGTTGTTGATTTTGTCTTCTTCAAATTTTCTTGTCAGTATGTCGCGGATTGCCTGTGCTTTTTTCTCCCCAAGGTTTTCTGTTTTTTTCAATTCTTCATCGCTTGCACTGAAAACTGCTTCAACCGAGCCGAATTTTTTCAGCAGTTCACATGCCATTACAGGACCGATTCCGGGAAGGCTTTCAACGATAAACTGCTGCTGTTGCGCAGCCGTCATTGCGGTTTTTTCACCTTGAAGCCTGACAGGCCTTTTTTCGTCAAACTGCTCCCTTTTTGCCATGGCAGCCAAAATCATTGCGGTTTCCGCAGGGTTTTGCGTTGACACGACCGGCATTGAATAATCCACGATGATTGATGCGATTGCTCCACTAATTGCTTTTGGACTGATGTTCCTGAGCGAGTAAATGTTGCTTCCTTCAACGATTAGCACTGGTTTTTCAAAATTCCTGCGCAGTTCTTTAACTTGGGAAAAAAGCCTCCCGTCAAGCAGGGACTGCAAAAAGTCGTCTGCTGCTTTTCGCTCCACAGCGACCCTGTCGCTTAAAATGTAGTCTGCAACAGGCAACTGCTTTGCTTTCACTGCAATATCCAGTTCTGCAAGGTGCCGCATGACCCTGCTTGCTTTTTCCCTGTGGTCAACGATTATTATGGCTTGCGTCTGTTTCAAGTCAGTTTCCCCCTTGTTGTTTTCGCGTGAAAATTCAAGAATGCTTTTTTGATGCCGGTCTTCCGTCGGTTTGCTTTCACTTTTTTGTTCAAAGAGTGAAGTGTTTTTGCCGTTGAAAACTTTGCTCATGGAATTAAGCGTGCGGATCATTTTTCTTTCTTTTGATATGCTTGACCAGTAAAAGGATTCGTCGCGGGTTTTTTTTGCCATGAAGATGAATACTTTTCCTTTCTGCGAGCGTCCGGTCCTTCCGCGCCTTTGTATAAACCGTATTTCTGAAGGCACAGGCTCGTAAAGTATGACCGCGTCAACTGCGGGAATGTCAAGGCCTTCTTCTGCAACAGAAGTTGCAACAAGCACATTGAATTTTCCTTTTCGAAAACGCTCAAGCATTTCATGCTGTTTTTTTTGTGAGAGCCCTTTGTCGTTTGTCTTCATGGCCTGCCCGATAAACCGTTCTGCAGAGATGCCTTTGATGCCGTTGATTTCGTTGACTATCCTGCTGGCGGTGTTTCTGTAGTTTGAAAAAACAATGAATTTTGCCTTTGGGTTTTTTGAAAGAAGAAGTTTCAGGGTTTCAAGGAGTTTCGGAAGCTTTGGGTGATCTATTCCCTTGTTTTTGAGTTTTTCGCAAAGGACCCTGGCTTTAGTTATCTGCATGTCGGAAAGCAGGCGTTTTTCTGCTTTGCTTTTGATTTTTTTTTCATTTATGGAATTGAAATACTTGCTTAAGGAATGAATGCCTTGCGTTTCAAGCAGTTCTATGGCGTAAGTGAGTTTCATTAATGATGCCTGCAGCGATATCGCAGCAAAACTGAGGGGATCCCGTTTTTCAAGCATGATGGTTCTTATCTTGCTTCCGAGGTCAAGCAGGTTTTTTTTGGTTAAGTTTTTGATGTCGGCGCTTTCGATAAATTCCATTTTTTTGAGTTCGTTCAGCCTTTGCGAACATACGTTTTCAAGCAGCTTTTTTATGTCAGTGAACTCTTGCGGCAGGTCAACTTTCACCCAGTCGATCTCAAGCTCTTTTACATATTCTTTGACGTCGCTGTCTCCTGAAGTTTTTATTTCAATGTTGTTTATGTTCAAATTTGAGCACACGTCGTTTATTTTTTCAACGCTTGCTCCCGGAGACGCGGTAAGCGCAAGGACCAGCTGGTTTTTGCCCTGCCGTTGATACTGTTTTGATATAAAGACGTAGGCATAGTTTTTCACTGCGCGGTGCGCCTCGTCAAAGATAAGCAGTGAGACGTCGCTTAAGTCAATGTTTGAAGAGACAAGCTCGTTTTCAATGGTCTGGGGCGTTGCGCAGATGACTGTGCTTTTCCTCCATAAATCGCTTCTTTCTTCCGGTTTTAACGCGCCGGTCATGAGTGAAAAGGAATCTTCTTTGAGATTGATGAATGCTTTCATGGACCTGTGGTGCTGGACTGCAAGCGGTTTTGTTGGGGCAAGGAAAAGCACTTTTGACTTTGGGTTTTTTTTAAGGACGGCTGCAGACACCATTGCTGCAATGACTGTTTTTCCAAGCGCGGTGGGAGCAACCACCAAAGAGCTGCCTTTGTCGATTATTCTTGCAGTGAGGATTTCCTGATAAAGCCTTGATTTGATGGAACCGGACCGGATGAGCGGGTGTTTAATTGTGCCTGCCATGAATTAATTAAGTTAATCAGGCCTTAAATAATATAAGTTTTCCAATTAGCACTGTATTTTGCATATGGGAATATGGTGGAAAACTCAATTTATTTTTGACAATGTCCGAAAATCCACGGGTTTTTGCAGGAAAAATGCTGAAACGTTAGTGTGGGCACACATAACCCAGGCAAACAATCATCACTTAATACCTAATTGTTCATCTAAAGGTGGATTTGAAAAATATGCCCGTACATTAAAATCAAAATTCACAAGTTCAATCATTTCAAAGTCTTTTCTTTCTATTAATTTGAAGCCGTCTTTAGGTAAATATTTATTTTTAAAATCGAAATAGTTAAAAACAGTGAAATCTGCATCGCCACGTTCAGGCCTGGTTTTATCTGGATTACGTATCTTAAGTAATCTGAGATTTCCTGCAACTGTTTTAATTGGATTAATCTCAAATAAAGGGCCTGTAGGAGTATCTTTAATTATTTTTCCGATTTTATTAGCAACCTTGATTAAGATTTCAAATTCTTCAGAACTTTGAGAAAAGATGCAAGCATAATTTACTTGTGCATTCTGTTCTGCAGTATATTTATTTTTTAACTCGCAAGATTGTTTTACAATTCCTTGAACTTGTTTTTTTAAATCTTCTGTTTCCATAACAATAATTAGATTAAACTTATTTTATATAGATTTCTAAACGGTTGTTTGATGGTGTGCTGACTTGACAGATTAGTTTTTAGATAATTATTTAAACAATTTTGCGGTTATTTGTTAATAGTTTAGTTGATGGAGGTTTTTAGATGTCTGAATTGCCAGTAGCACCCGTAGCAAGGATTATTAAGAACGCGGGGGGTTCCAGAGTTTCTGATGTCGCTGCAAAAGAACTCGCGGAATTTCTCGAAGAAGTCGGAACAGATGTTGCCATCCAGGCGATAGCAATGGCAAAACACGCCGGAAGAACAACTGTCAAAGCCGTTGACATAAAAATGGCCAAAAAAACACTTGGCGTCTGACCACTTAAACTGAAAGCGCGGGAAAGAATAATTGCAGTTAAAATGCAGTCAATCGGATTGCTTTTAATTGAATTATTTCCTCCGTTTTTTGGTTATTTTTTATTTTAAAAAATTTTTAGGGTGATTTTATCCAGTACATAGACCTTGGTTACCAGCCTACAAAAAACGACTTAATCTGTGAATACACTTTTGAATCCGGACTCTCCCCGGAAGATGCAGCTTCAAGGCTTGCCGGCGAGTCATCCATAGGCACGTGGACTGAAATATCCACCATGAAACCGGGGATTGCGAAAAAACTTGCACCGCACGTGTTTTTTATTGATAAAAAGACAAAGACTGTGAGAATCGCGTATCCTGAAGAGCTTTTTGAACAGGGCAACATGCCGCAGATACTCAGCAGCATTGCAGGAAACATTTTCGGCATGAAAGCAGTGGACAATCTTCGTTTGCAGGATATTGATTTTCCTTCTTTGGTAATAAAATCGTTTAAGGGGCCGAAGTTTGGAATAAAAGGGATAAGAAAGTTCATGTCAGTGAAAAACAGGCCGTTTGTCGGGACAATAGTCAAACCAAAAGTCGGGCTGAATGAAACAGAACACGCCAAAGTGGCTTTTGATGCATGGACAGGTGGCTGTGACATAGTAAAAGACGACGAGAACCTCACTTCAATGACGTTCAATAATTTTGAGGACAGGGTGATAAAAACCCTTGAAGCAAGGGACCGCGCGCAGCAAGAAACCGGTGAGAAAAAAGCATACATGCCGAATGTTACTGCCGAGACAGGCGAGATGATTAAAAGAGCCGAGTTTGTCAGGGAACACGGCGGCCGCTATGCAATGATTGACATAATAACAAGCGGTTTTTCCGGGCTCCAGTCGCTTCGGGAAGCAGACCTTGGCCTTGCAATCCACGCCCACCGCGCCATGTACGCGGCACTTTCAAGGAACCCAAAGCACGGCGTAAGCATGCTTGTAATTGCAAAGATTGCGAGAATAGTTGGGGTTGACCAGCTGCACATAGGGACTATTATCGGGAAAATGCACGGCGGTGCCGGTGAAGTGAAATCAATTCAAGATGCTGTTGAAAAACAAAAAATAAGCGCCGGCTCAAAGATTTCGTCGCACGTGCTTGGGCAAGATTGGGGTGATACAAACACTGTTTTGGCGGTTTCTTCGGGGGGATTGCACCCTGGACACATTTCAAAACTGGTTGAACTCATGGGCTCTGACGTGGTAATCCAGCTTGGTGGCGGAATACACGGTCACCCGGACGGGACATTTGCCGGTGCGAAAGCCGCGAGGGATGCGATTAACGCAAGCGTTTCAGGAGTTTCATTGGAAGAAGCTTCAAAGCAGTCAACAGAGCTTGCGGCAGCCATAAAAAAATGGGGCGTTGTGTGATTGCCGGCTTTGTGCGGTTCCTTTGAAAAACAAGGCCGTGTTCTTCTTGCAACATCAAACAAGAAAAAAGTCAGGGAGTTTTCAGGCATTCTCGGCTTTGAACTTGAGCAGTTTGATGTTGACCTTGACGAAGTGCAGGCAGTTGATCCTGAAAAAGTGGCGTTTCACAAGGCAAAGAAAGCATTTGAGCTTTCACGGTGTCCTGTGGTAGTTGAAGACACGGCGCTTTATTTTTCTGCTTTGGGGGGTTTTCCGGGAGCGCTCATTAAATGGCTTGAGGACACAGCCGGGCTTGAATCAGCCTGCCGCGTCCTTGACGGGTTTTCTGACAGAAGCGCTGTTGCCGAGTCATGCGTGGTGTTTTTTGACGGTTCAGTGCAAAAAATGTTTCGCGGAAGAGTCAAGGGGATGATTTCAATGCATCCCTGCGGGGACAACGGTTTCGGGTGGGATTCCATTTTCATCCCGAAAAATGAAAACAAAAGCTTTGCACAGATGTCCGCAGTGAAAAAAGACTCCATGTCAATGCGAAAAAAAGCGCTTTTGCAACTGAAAGAATTTTTTTTCTGAAAGTTTTTAATCGCGACTGTTTTTATTCAATCATGATGTCTATTGCGTCATCCAGATCCGAAACAAATTTGACTTTGAGGCCGTTGATTTTTTGAAGCTCTTCTTTTTCGGTTGGTGTGTGAAATTCTGAAACCACAAGCACTTTCCCGCCGATGTTTCTCACTGCGTGTGCTTTTTCAAGTATTTTTTGCACTTTTTCAATTTTGCCGATATCTGAAATTGTCCCTGATGCAAAATACCCTTCCCTGATTTTTTTGTTTTCCGCAAGGCAGTAAATGGCAAGTCCGATGGGAAGCCCGGCGCTCGGGCCCTTTGCAAGGGACGCTTCTGATTCAATGTGAATATACAGGTCATGGTTTCCGAAAAAAAAATTTGTTTTCGGGTTAATGAAAGTCACGGCGTCTTTGAACGACTGCTGGATGCTTGAATCTATTTTTGATTTTGTTGCGTCAAAGAACATTTTTCCGCTTCCGGGAACTGCAGTGACGTTTATTTTTACAACGGTTGCTTTTCCGCCGAGAAATGCCATGTCGGAAACCGCCGGCACTTGAACTGAAACAGTTTTTGATCCCTTCAGTAAAGGGTTTATGTTCAGAGCCCCGTAAACAGCAAACGCGCCAAGCAGAAAGGAAAGAATGAGCAGTCCTGCAAGAACGGGTTTTTTGAAATTGTTTTTTTTCATATTTTCACCTGCTGGTTTTGAGTTCACATGGTGGTTTCAAGCGCGCCGAAAGCATGCAAAGTGACTGTTCACGCCAAAGGGTTTCAACAGGAAAAGCTCCTTTCCGCAACCCAAAAGACGTAACTTCAAAAAGTTACAGTTGCTCCCTTCCGGGTCTGGCTGGGTTTACTTTATGAAGCCACCCTTTTGGACGGAAATTCAACGCTTAAATCAAGCTAAAAGGCCAACGGCAGAATACAGTGCCTTTGCAATTTCGCCCCTGCGTAAGCCCGCTGCAGGTTACAGGGGAGGGCTAGCCCCCCGGCATATTCCGGCGCACAAAAATAATGCACTTGCTCTTATAAATATCTTGAGATTTGAGTGCCTTTGTTCAGGGGATTTATTTGATTTTTTGAAGGATTGACTGTAAATTTGCGGGAGCTTGACTGAAAAATAATCTTGTTTAAGGGCTTGCCATCAAAAAAATTTTGCAAAAAATAATCCAAAAATAGGTATCATGCAAATTGATTCTTCTAAAGCTTTTTATATATCTTTAATTCTAATTATAACAATCTATTTTCTTTTTGGGTTGAGGTGGTTTTTTGGAATCAATAGTTAAAGAAGCATTGAGTAAAGAAGTTTCTGTAGACAAATACGCTGAAGAATTCGGCGTTCCAAAGATTCGGGTTATCGGTTGCGGTGGAGCAGGAAACAACACTATTAACCGGCTTGCAAAACTTGGTGTTTCAGGCGCGGAACTTATTGCAATAAACACTGACAAGCAACATCTTTCAATTATTGATGAGTCAATCAAGAAAGTGCTTATCGGAAAAAGCATTACAAGGGGGCTTGGAGCAGGTGGTTATCCTGAAATGGGTGCAAAGTCAGCTGAAGTTTCAAGAGCATCTCTTGAAGAAGCGCTTTCTGACACCGATATGCTTTTCCTGTGCGCCGGAATGGGTGGGGGAACCGGAACAGGTTCTGCACCTGTTGTTGCAGAAATTGCAAAAGAACAAGGCGCAATAGTAATCGGGATGGTTACTTATCCGTTTGCGCTTGAGCGTGCAAGGCTTTCAAAAGCCGACGACGGGTTAAAGGCTTTGTCTGAAGTCGCTGACACGGTGATTGTCATTGATAACAACAGGCTTGTTCACCTTGTGCCGAACCTTCCCATGAATCAGGCGTTTGCGGTTGCGGATGAGGTTATTTCAAGAGCAGTCAGGGGAATAACTGAAACCATTACCCAGCCGTCACTCATAAACCTTGATTATGCGGACGTTCGTTCTGTCATGAGCAACGCAGGGCTTTCAATGATTGCCGTGGGTGAAGCAAAAGGCGTCAATAGGGTTGAAGAAGCAGCACAGTCCACAATGGAAAACGCTTTGCTTGATGTCGACTGGAAAGGCGCAAAAGGCGCGTTGATTCACATAACCGGTGGGCAGGATCTTACGCTCGGTGAAGCAAATGACCTTGGAGAACTCGTAACCGGTGACGTTGACTCGGCAGCAAGTGTTATCTGGGGCGCGAGAATTTCCCCGATGTTTGAAGGAAAAATTGAAGTTATTGCAATCATGACCGGGGTTACAGGCGCCCACATTTCAGGACCTGTGTCAAAAGGAATGGATGGCTCAAAAGGCGGCCATGACCTTGGAATTGATTTCATAAAGTAAGTCTTCAGATATATTACCTGATGAAAAGGCATGCAAAAGCGTGCCTTTTTACTTTTTCTTTTTTTGTTGAATTGTTTATTTGTTCATTTTGAATTCTTTAATCTTTCCAGAACTCTTCAATCGGTTCACCCATTCTGATGGATTCAAGATTGATTTCTTGTGGCATGCATTCCCTGAACTTGGACCAGTCAAACCGTTCATCCATAAACACAATGACTCCCTTGTCAGTTTCGCTTCGGATGCATCTTCCCGCAGCCTGGACAGCGCGCTGTATTGCCGGGTAGTTGTAGCCGTAGTTTTGGCCTTGGCCGAATTTTTCCTCGTAATATTCAATCAATGCCTTTATTTCAATTGACGGAACGCTTAGCGCCACCCCGACGATTATGACTGAAAGCAGGCTTGTTCCGGGCAGATCTATCCCTTCAGCGAAACTGCCTCCCTGCACCCCGACAAGAACTCCTCCAAAACCCATGCCGGCGTTTTTGAATGCAATCAATGTGTTTTTTACGTCTTTTGGCTTCATTGCCTCTTCCTGCACAAACAACTGTTTTGATATCTTTTCTTCCATGAAAGGCAGAACCATTCTCAGGTAATTGTGGCTTGGGAAAAACACTGCACAGTTGCCTGGCGTCTTGCTGACGACCATTGCTATCCTTGACGCAATCCTTTCAAATTCAGAGGGGGTTCTTTTCGAGAAAGAGGTTGAAACGCTTCGGACAATCAAATCAATCCTGTTGTTTTTTGGAAAAGGGGAATCAAAAGACGCAAGTATTGCGCGGTCTTTTCCCACGCCGAGAATGTCCGAATACATTTTCGGGGGGTAAAGGGTTCCGCTCATCATGATTGTGGAATGGGAATTGTCAATTACTTTTGAAGACGAAATTGACGGGTCAAGGCATTTTACAGACAGTGCGGCTCCAAAGTTTTTCCGCGAGACAACCCTGACAAAAGAATTGCTTTTTTCTGCCCACGAATTAAGAAAAGAAGCTGTTTTGAATAACGCCGCAAATTCCTTGTTTGTCTTTTCAGAAAAGGCTTCTCCGGCGCTGTCAAACAACCCGGCGTAGTTTTTTGCGTCTTCAGCGCTTAAGCCGAGTTCAGAAAATTCCACGCGTGCTGAATCGCATTTTTGAAGCTTTTTTGACGCAATGTTGTTTAATGAGTTTATCAGGACAGTCGCTTCTTCAGTATCCCATTCTATTTCCGTCAATTCTTCTTTTGCTTTTTTCAGGAGGGAGTTGTTTATTGAAGTGCTTAAAAAATCGCGTATCCGGTCAGGCAAATTGTGCGCCTCGTCAACGATTATTATGCAGTCCTCAAGGTTCAGGTTGTGCTTTGAAAGGAACGTTCCCCGGATTGACGGGGAAAAAATCTGCAGGAAATCGCAGATTATCAGGTTTGCTTTCCCGCATAAAATAGATGCTATTTCGTAAGCGCACGGGCTTTTCCCGTTTATTTTGTTGTTTTTGCAAAATTCCATTATCTGGGAATTTGAAACCACTCTGTTGTGCCGGTCAAGCAGTTGTTCTGAAAAGTTTTTTGTTTCAGCAGTTATTTTTCCATTGTCTTTCATGACTGAAAGGTTTTGGCACGAATCGTTTTTCCTGTGGCTTTCGCAAATCCTGTAAAAGTCGCCTGACTGCATGTCCTGCATGAATGGGTTTGAGCACATGTTGTTTCTGCCCACGAAGTCCACTGCAGTTATGTCAATGTTGTGCTTTTCTTTTATTCCGCGCGCGACATCAATTGCCATCTGGTGCTGGGCGGTTTTCGGAGTCAAAAAGATTACTTTTTTGTTGTTTTGAATTGCGTAAGACATGCAGACTGAAATGGAGGCATCGGTTTTTCCAAGACCCGTCGGCGCGTTTGCAACCAGGTGTTTTTTTTCAGTTACTGCTTTTTGCATTTTGTCCATCAGTTTTTGCTGTTCTTTTCTTGGGTTGTCGTGCCTGAAATAAGTTTCCATGTTTATCATCTGTGTGTGTTTTTAGCTTGTGCGTGTCAATTTATGCGAGCATTGCAATGTGTATATTATCAATTAGTTTAATTACATGGAACTATTTTTTGAAAGTAACTTGCCGGTAAAATTGTCTGTTAGTTGCTTTGAATGTCTTTCAATTGATTTGAAATGGTTTCAATTGCTTTTTTACAAAAATAAAGGCAGGGCATTTAATAACAATATTGACAGCACTACGATGAGTGAGGTGCGGCTTACCAGTTCCTGTGCTTTTATTTCATTTATATTGAATTTTTTGGTTATGAATGCTCCAAGCGCAAGCGAGGTCATTTTTCCACCGTCAAACGGCTCCATTGGAATGAAGTTGACCATCCCGACCGCGAAGTTCAGCAGGATCATCCAGGAAAGCAAACTCACAATAAAAAAATAAACCGTTAAAGAAAAAGGCAGGGGCCCTGACAGCATTTCGTTCACAAAGATGCCGAATCTTTTTTCCTGGTTGATTTCAAGCATGAAAGGTTCGTCATATCCCTTTATTTTGAAAACAGCGCTTGAGCCCACTGCAAGATTTGGTTTTAGTTCTTCGAGGTCGTTTCTGGTTTTTATTGTTTTTCCGTTGATGGATTCTATCACCATGCCTTTTTCAAGAACCTCCAGTGCAGGCGGGGTTTCACCGGTTGAAGCGAGTGCTGTTTCGTCCAGGCCGGTAATTTCAAGACCTGTGACGTTTTTGTTGTATACTTCTGAAAATGCGGGTCCCAGAGTGAAAAGCGTTCCCATTAAGATTACAATCAAGACAGCCATTGCTGCAAAGTTTGCCATTGAACCTGCGGCATACATTCGTTGCTGTTCAAGAGCGGGTTTTTCCATGAGTTCTTTTTCGTCTGGTTCAGTGAATGCGCCGATTGGAATGATCCCGAGTGTAACAAGGCCAAGTGACTGGACTTTTACTTTGGCTACTCTTGAAAGAATTCCGTGCGCAAGCTCGTGAACAATCATGAGTGAAATCAGTGCAATCCAGCCTTCTGCAAACGGCACTACAAAGTCTGTTTTTGGTATTTTCATGCCGGGAATGATCGGGGCAATTCCCGGAAGTGCTTTTTGTCCGGCGGCAAGAGTTGAGATGATGATTATCGCCTGGGTGGCAAGCATTCCGACTCCGAACAAGGCAAACCCGCCGACTGCACCGGCAATTGTGAGGGGGATGACTGCAAAGGAAATGGTGTTTGACATATTGAGCGCAGAGATTAAACCCCCGAAAAACAGCCCGTTTGCAATTGACGTGACTGCAAAAACCCCTGCTTTTTTTGCCATGGAGTATTGTTTTTTGTAAAGGTGAAGGAGGTAAAGCGACCCAAGGCCGCCGAAAGCCATGATGATGCCGAGGTCTCCGAAGCCGTTCCAAAACCGTTCGTGTTTTGCCAGTCTGTCAAGTGTTTTGAGCCCGTGTTTTGTGCGCGTCATCAGGCAGATTTTTCCGTAAGTGTCAATGTTTGGCGCGAGTTTTTTTATGATGAAAGTCGGAATCACCACAAATAAAAGCAGGATTAAAATTATGTCCCAGTAAGGGATTGATGTAAGAGCGGAAATGGCTGTTGAAATAAAGTTGGTTGTTAAAAACGGGCAAGTCAAAATTTTCACCTTTTGTATTTGTTTAAATGTATCTGGCAACAGGTTCAGCAATCAGCCGCTGATTATTTGTGGTGATTGGGTTGTTGCTTTGATTTTTTTGCTTTAGTCTGTAATTGGTTCAGGGAGGTATATAATTTTTTATATTATTTAGGTTTTGTGTTCAATTATTTTTACAGGGTTTTAAATAAAAGTTGTTTTTTGTATTTTGGAACTTATGCAGGTATTTTTAATATGCGGAGTAGTTTTAATAATGTCAATATCTTTAAATAATAGTTTTCTTTGATCTATAAATAGAAATATACAATAATAGAAATATGTAATTGTGATTATAGTAAGATTATTAAAAAATAAGTTTGTATTATGATAAGATATAAGATTATTAAAAAATTGAAAATATTGAAAGAAGTTTGTTGAGGGGTGTATGTCGTGGTTGATGCGAAAGAGAACGAGATATTGATGGAGATTGCAGTTGGAAAAGGAGTAATGCGAAAGCTGCCAAGTTACCTGAGAAACACGCAAAAAGAGACCTGTGAAAAGACTGTGGCTGAAGAAGTTCTTTTTGACTAATCTGAACGGCAACTCAGATGCGGTAAGCGATGCATTATTTTGGATAGCTGTGCTTTTTATTTTCAGTAATTTAGCATTTGTTTTTTAGCGAGACCGTTTAACCTGGCGATAAACCGTTTAACCTGGCGATAAACCGTTTAACCTGGCGATAAACCGTTTAACCTGGCAGTAAACAATCTAACCTGACAATCACGATTTGTGCGTGGTTGCAGGGGTGTTTTGGCATGGCAAGTTTTTGGCAAGGGTAAGTGTGACTGCGGAGTGGATAATGATCAAACCTTTTTTTAACTTTGTTGAGTGGAAGAAAAATAAGGACAACATATTTTGCGTGAATGAAAATACGACGTATGCCCAGTTAAAGGAAGAGATAGAAAAAACATGCGGGGAATTAAAAGGAATCATCAGCAAAAAAGACCGGGTGATGGTGAAGTTTTCAAATTGCGCCAAAGCAGTTGTGTATTTTTATGCAATAGACAAACTTGGAGGGGTGATGATCCCGCTTCATGATTTTGCAACGGAACAGGAAACAAAATACATGATTGATGAAGTGCAGGCAAATGCTTTTGTGTCAAAGGGCGGTGCGGAAAGGCTCGGTGATGAAAAAGACGCGGGCTTTCTTCCGGAAGACGCAAGCATGATATTTTATACGTCAGGTACAACTGGGAAGCCGAAGGGAATAGTCCATACAAGGCAATCAATTTTTACCCCTTGTTTTGAGGAAGGCAAAGCTTACAGCATAACAGGAAACGATGTCGTGGGCGGGAACCCGTCATTGTCTTTTACTTACGGGTTCGGCGCTTTTGCAGTTATCCCGCTTTTGTTTGGAGCGTCGGTTTCGTTTTTTGATTCAAGGATTTCCGCAGAGAACCCGAAAGTACCCATAAAGACAGTGACTTATTGCGCAAAGCTGCTTGAGTCAATAACGGAACACAAAATTACGGTGCTTTACAGCATACCTACAGTTTACCGTGTTTTACTTGAAATATTGTTAAGAATGCCTCAAAAGTATGATTTGAGCTCCCTTCGGCTTCTGATTACTGCCGGTGAACCAATGGGGGTTCCGCTGCATAAGAGATTAAAGGAAACTTTTTCGCACGCGGGCATATTGGAACACCTTGGTTGCACGGAATCCTTTCACGCCATAGCCTCAAACACGGTTGAATCCGTAAGACCGGGTTCTTTCGGAAAGAAAATGAGTTGTTTTGACATAAAAGTGGTTGACGAAAAAGGCAACGAATGCCCGCCGATGAAGAGCGGGAACCTGGTCTACAAAGGACCTTCAGGAAACCATATTGGAAAAGACAGTGGGTTTCAGGACCAATGGAGGTATACGGGAGATGTTGTGCATAGGGATGAAGAAGGGTTTTTCTGGTTTGAATCAAGAAATGATGACCTTATAAAAACCGCGGGGTACCTTGTTTCCCCGAGTGAGATAGAAGCTGTTTTAACAGCACACAAAGCTGTTTTGGAAGCAGTGGTTGTGGGTTTGCCTGATTTTTTCGTGAATCAGAAAATAGGCGCTGTTGTCGTATTGAAAGACGCGGCTGAACAGCCGGAAAAAATCAGGGAAAATTTAATAAGATTTGCAGGCGAGCGCCTGCCGCCGTACAAGATTCCTTACCATGTAATGTTTGCGGAGTCGGTTCCAAGAAACAAGAGGGGAAAAATAGTCCGAAAGGATATTTCAGCCATGTTCAGCGACTCGCCGGTTTAGCCTTTCGTTTGCTTAATTTCCCAATCCTTTTGTGATTTGGTTGTTTTTTTGTACTTGGGTTGCCTATTTTTTGCGTTTGCTTTTAATCATGTCGGCAAGAGTGAAGTCAGCTGTTCCTTTTGGCGCAGGCGGTGCGATGTTTTTTACTTCCTCAAACAGGTTGATATTAAACAGGTTTTCAAGTTTTTTTGCAATTGACTCGCTTGGATGCATTTTTGATTTTTCAATTCTTTGGATAATTGATTCCTTTTCGTATATTTTTGCAGCGACCTGCTCTTGCGTCAGCCCTGTTTTTTCCCTTGCCTTCCTTATCCTTTCCGCGTAATCCGGCGCAAGTTCAAAGTCGGGCTGAGACGGTTTTTTTGAGGTTTGTTCAGTCAAGGTCCGGATTCCGGGGCCTGAAGCAGTATTATTTTGCTGCTCGCGCACTTTTTTTATTACCCTGCCGTAGCTTGAGCAGTTCTGGCAGGCAAGAAGTTTTGTGCCTTCTGTTTCAATCAAAAACAAGAATTCTCTTTCTTTTCCGCAAATTTCACAACGCATACTTTTAAATTGTTCAAACTTGCTTAAATATTTAATGAGTGGAAATACAGCAGACCCCGAAATCGAAAAGAGTCAGGAGAATATTTTTTCTTATCTTTACAAGCTTGAGTTAGAGCTGGAAACAGTTAAAAGGGACAATAAAAACATTTTAGATAAAAACGCCGATTTGGAAAATCGTTTCAACGCGGTTAACGCGGAACTCAGCAAAATGCGAAAACCGCCTCTTATTGTCGGATACGTAGCGGATTCGTTTGAAGACGGAACTGCAGTAGTGCGAAATTCAAACGGCATGCAGTTTCTTGTTAGCATGGGTTCTGACGTTAAAGGAAAAGTGATGCACGGCAGCAGGGTTACAATGAATCAGCAAACGCTTGCCATAGTGAACGTGCTCAACGACGAGAACGACCCCCAGGCAAAAGCAATGGAGCTTGTTGAAAAGCCGGATGTCAGGTTTTCTGATGTCGGCGGATTAAAAAACGCGATTATGGAACTCAAGGAAACAATCGAGCTTCCGCTTACAAACCCAGAGCTTTTTGAAAGAATAGGCGTCGAGCCGCCAAAAGGGGTTTTGATGCACGGTCCGCCAGGGTGCGGGAAAACCATGCTTGCAAAAGCCATTGCAACCGAAACTCACGCTTCTTTTATCCGCCTTGTCGGCTCCGAACTTGTGAAAAAATACATTGGGGAAGGCGCGCGGCTTGTGAAAAATGTATTCAAGCTTGCCCAGAAAAAAGCGCCTTGTATTCTTTTCATTGACGAAATTGACGCCGTGGGGGCGCTTCGCTCAGAGTCTTATTCCACTGGAGAGCGTGAAGTTCACCGCACAATGATGCAGCTTTTGGCTGAAATGGACGGGTTCAACAACAGGGGAGATGTGAGGGTGGTTGCTGCCACGAACCGCGTTGATATCCTTGACCCCGCGCTTATGAGGCCCGGGCGTTTTGACAGGATAATATACATCGAGGAACCTGATGAAAACGCAAGGATGGAAATACTTAAGATTCACACGAAAAAAATGGGTCTTGAAAAAATTGATTTCAAAAGACTCATCAACATAACAAAAGCTGCAAACGGGGCTGATTTGAAGTCAATCTGCACTGAAGCAGGTATTTTTGCCATTCGCGCCAAGCGATCGAAAGTCACTCAAAAGGACTTTGAAAAAGCAATCGCAAAAGTCACGAAAGACAAGCAGTTCCTTCTCGGCAGTTCAAGAATTTACGGATAAAGAGGCGTTTTTTTGGGTGTTGATTTTTCCGATATTGTGGAAAAACAAAAAATAGAACTTGAGTATCTTTCAGGGCGAAGGATCGCTTTTGACGCATTCAACAACATTTACCAGTTTCTTTCGATAATCCGCCAGCCGGACGGAACCCCGTTGATGGATTCTTCCGGGAAAGTGACAAGTCACTTAAGCGGGCTTTTTTACAGGACAATAAAACTGGTTGAAATAGGCATCAAGCCCGTGTTTGTTTTTGACGGAAAATCCCCGGAGCTGAAAACGAAAACAAAACAACAGCGCCGTGAAGTACGCGAGAACTCAAAGAAAAAATGGGATGATGCGCTTTTGCGCGGAGACATGGCGGATGCAAGAAAATATGCCATGGGCTCTTCTTCTCTTGACTCGCAAATGATTGAGGATTCAAAAAGACTGCTTTCATTGATGGGAATTCCTGTTGTCCAGGCGCCAAGCGAGGGCGAGTCGCAGGCAGCATACCTTGCAGGCACCGGGAAAGTTTGGGCAGTGGGCTCCCAGGATTTTGACTCACTGCTTTTCGGGGCACCGGTTCTTTTAAGGAATGTGACAATCACGGGCAGGAGAAAAATACCAAACAAAAGCATTTACAAGGAGATATCCCTGGAACTGATCGAGCTTTCAAAAGTGTTGTCTTCCCTTGAAATTTCCCGCGGGCAACTGGTTGACATTGCAATTCTTGCAGGGACTGATTTCAACAAAGGCCTTCCGAAAGTCGGTCCGAAAACCGCGCTGAAAGAAATACGCGCGGGAAAAACAGCGGAACAGGTGTTTTCAGAGCGCGGGGTTGAATGCGAAGTTGGAATAAGTGATGTCCGGGAGATTTTTTTGAACCCGGAAATCAATGAAGACGTGTCTCTTGAATGGGGACAGGCAGATGTTGAAGGGCTTGTCGAGTTTTTGTGCATGGAAAAAGACTTCTCGCGCGAGCGGGTGGAAAAAGCAGGCGGAAACTTAAGATTAAAAATGAGCGACAAAACCGAACAATCACGCCTCACTACGTGGTTCGGGTGAGTTCAGTTGTTTTGATGACCCGCCTGATTATGCGACTTATTTTAGCCTCCCGCGATATGCTGGATGCGGAATGGCCGGGGATTTTTCCCGGGCCGCAACAAAAGTTTGCTGTGCATATTCACGAACGGATAAATTTTAGTTTTTTACTGGAGTATGAACTCAGGCGGCGGCGTCAGGGGGATGTCAAAACCGGAAGAATCTCCAGTTGTTTCATCTTCTGCTTCAGGTCCGTTTGCCGGCGGGTCTTCAGGAGTTCCGCTTCCGAGCATGGCCAGGCAGTCGTTTTTCATTTCAAGCATGGTAATTGATTCGCATGATTGCGCGTCGTTGTTTTCGATAGCGACTGTCAGTATGCACTGGTTTAAGGAAATTTCGTCTTTGATTGCCTGGCATGCCGAAACGTCGTTGTTCAGGGCAGCGCGGCAGATAGTTGAAGAGTCTGATTTGCTTTCAGGGCATATTTCAATGTTTTTTGTCCGTAGAGCCATTGAAAAAAGGCAGTTTTCCTGTTCCATTTCGGTTCCGAGCCCGTTGCAAATTTCAGGGTCGGTTGAGGTCTGCGCAATGCAGGTGTTTTTGTTCAGGGGGTCAAGCACGTTTTCGCAGATTTTTATGTCTTGCGAGAAAATCGCGTAGTCCATGAAGCAGTTGTCTTTTTTCCACTGGGTGTCTTGGGCGTCGCAAAGCGAAGTGTCCTTGGTGACTTTTACGATGCAGCTTGTTTTTATCTCCTCGTATTCCAGTGCGTCGCAGATTGAAGCGTCATTCAATTCCAGTGCTTTTTCCACGATGCAGATTTCAACCATGGCAGGGTTATCCAGGTTTAATGCAGTGCATTCTTCCTGCGGGCTCAACCCTGTTTCAGGGGGCTGCAGGTTTGTCTGGTCAGCTGTGGGGTCAACAGCGGTTGTTTCAAAACCGGTTGCCGGGTTTTCCGGCAGGTTGTCGCCCGGGTCAGTTGCCGTGGCGTCTCCAATTGTGCTTTCCAAAGCACTCTTGTCTGAAGCAATGTCCTGCGGTGCTGTAACGCACCCGGCGAGAAATGCAATCAACAAAATTGCAGATATCTTGAAAGTTACTGGTTTCATTTTAAATCCCCCGGTGTTTGATTGTTTTGTTTTATTGGATGTTGGTTTTGTTTAATTTTTACCTGTGATTCCTGTCTGTTATGTCTGTGATTCCTGCCTGTTATGTCTTTGATGTATTGTTAATTTAAACTTGAGATTTTGTTGTAAACTTTTTGTTATAAATTTAAATGCTTATTACTATTAAAAATGCAATGCATAATTTTTTGGTGTTAAGTTTAATTTTTTGAAGTTTGTTTTTTTCTATTAGATTTATTAAGTAAATTAGATTTATTACCTAAGTTTTTAGTCTTTTTTATACACTACGGTTTTTTGTGTGTTGTTGTTATGTTTAAACGTGGGGTTTATATATTTGTAATGTATAACTTTATACATTATGGTTTTTGTTCGTAGAATTAA
>JAGGVJ010000028.1 GCA_021158055.1 Candidatus Iainarchaeum sp.
AAAATGCCAGGAACCAACCAAACCAGTGTTGTCATACAACGCAGTCGTCAAATCAAGCGGAACCTGAAAATCAGTCAACTCAGAACCTGAAGAATCAGTAACAGTGATTGCTTTCCTGTACTCCCAGTTTGAATCCCACCAGACACCCGCTGAACAGACCGGCTGAACCAAAAGAAAAGCGATCACAACGCACGCAAGAGCCAAAAACAACTTCTTTTGAAAAACCATTTAAACACCTTAAATTGATACCTGAAAGTAACAATCAAACAATTTCATTAAACCTAACTGATATAATATATTTAAACATATATTATCCCGAATTAATTTCACTGCCCTGCTTTTTTTGTTTTTTCACCGTTGTTTTATTTGAAGTTTGTTTGCATGGCATTTATATATGTGTTTTTCTTTAATTATTGCATGGTTTTTAAAGAACTGGCTCATTCAGTCATGGACACGATGGAAGAAATAGTGTACTTTTTAGTGGGCTTGTTTATTTCAGGCGTAATACTCGGTGAGTTTTACTTGATGTGGCTGTTCAAGCTGCCGTTGCCAAAAGACCTTATGGCCCCGTTTTGGTTTCCGGTTTACGCAATGCTTCTTCTTATAGTACTGAAAACAATAGACAACTGGCAGGAGTCACGTGCACCTGCTCCGTCAGAAGAATAATATTTTTTTACTGTTTTTTGAAAAACCGCTTTTGTTTTGTAATCAGCTAGCGCAGCCTGATTATTTCAAGATTTTTTGGCGATTTGCTGTCAATTTTAAACATGTTGTGTATTGTGTTTGACAGTTCAAGGCATTTTTGCCTGTCTCCGTGGTCAATTATGGTGAGTTTTGGCTTTGACCTCATTTTACGGATGTATGCAAGAAGCTGTCTCCTGTCAGAGTGGCCTGAAAACCCGTCGATTGTTTCTATGTTCATGTTGATTTCAACGGTTTTTGTTTTGCCGTTTTCTTCGCCTACCGGTATTTCGCGTTTGCCTCTTTGTATTTTTTTGCCAAGGGTTCCTTCTCCTTGGTAACCCACAAAAATCAGCTGGTTTTTTGGATCAGAGGCAAGCATTTTCAGGTATTCAAGTGACGGTCCGCCGGTAAGCATTCCAGAACTTGCGAGTATGACTCCGGGTTCGCCGTTTTTTATGATTTCTTCGCGTTCTTTTCCGCCGCGTATTTCCTGGAATATGCTGCATGTGAAAGGTGAATCGTTGTGGAGGACCCGTCGTTCAATGTTGTTTTTCAAAAATTCAGGGTAAATTGTGTGTATTGCCGATGCTTGTTTTGTCATGCCGTCAATGTAAACGGGGGCGTTGAATCTTTTTCTTTTGAATGCTTCTTCAAGCACAAGCATGACTTCCTGTCCTCTTCCGACCGCAAACACGGGGATGATTGTGAAACCGCCTTTTGCGATGGTCTTGTTCACGGCCCGCACAAGGTCTTCGTCACAGTCTTTTCTCTGGGTCTGAATGTCGTTTTTTCCGCCGTAAGTGCTTTCAAGAATAAGTGTTTCAACGCGCGGGAAACTTTTGTTGTCTGCGGGTTCAAATAGTTTGGTGTAACCGTATTTTATGTCTCCGCTGTAAACAAGGTTGTGCGCGCCGTTTCCGATGTGCAGGTGCACTGAAGAGCTTCCGAGAATGTGCCCTGCGTTGTAAAGTGTCATTCGCACGTCCGGTGTTATGTCTGTGACTTCACCAAAGTTTCTGGTTATGGTGTGTTTTACGACTTCTTTGATGTGTTTTTCTGTGTAGAGGAGGTCTTTTCCTTCTTTTGCTGCAATGTCAAGCGCGTCAAAGTGAAGCAGTGACATGAGGTCTCTTGTCGGGGCGCTGCAGTAAACAGGTCCCTCGTAGCCGTAAGCGTACAGGTATGGCAGGAACCCGCTGTGGTCAAGGTGCGCGTGGGAAATGATGATTGCGTCGAGTTCGCTTAAAGGGAAGTCAAGGGCGTCCAGGTAAGGGTATGCTTCGCTTGGGTTGCCGATGTTTATTCCGCAGTCAAGCATAACTTTGCTTTCAGGGGTTCTTAAAAGCATGCAGCTTCTCCCGACTTCCTGGCATCCCCCGAGAAATTCAAGGCGAATCCAGTCTTTTGTATTTTTTTTGGGTTCCCTGTAAATCCGTTCCGCAACGGTTTCAAGGATTTTTTTCCTGTTTTTGCTTTCTTTTACCATGCTAAAGCGCAGGTGTTTTATTATGTCGCATTCTGTTGTCGGCGCGCGTTTTATGTTTGAGGTCCATCCTGTTTCGAGAGTGATTTGTTTTGAAACGGAACCGTTTTTTCCGATGACTACCCCCAGCTTTTTTGCTTCTATTACTACTTCGCTGAAAACCGGGTCAAATCTTATGAATGTTATGTCTGCATCTTCTGACACTATTTTTCTTATTTTTGCTTCTGCTTCAACAGGGTCTGTTAAAAGTGATTTGTCGGTTCTTATGTTTATGTGTTTTTTCAGCGCTCCGGCTAACCGTCTTACAATTGATTCGTCGTCAAAAAATGCTTTCGGGTTTTTTGTGTAAAGAACTATTTCCGGTCCTTCGTGCCCAATTTTTGTAACTTTGCATTTCTCAGGCACTATTTTTTTTACCAGTTCTTCTACTTCTTCAAAATATTTCAATATAGAACCCCCAGAAATTACAAAATAATCACCATTGGTTTGTTTCAGAATGATTATTTTATGGTTTATTTCAGAAAGCTATTCCGCAGGTTATCGCAGAATAACCATGGTTTAATTCTTAACTTTCGCACACTATTTTTTAGATATAGTTTGGTTTTTCCGTTTGTTTAGACGTATTTCAGGTCAGCTGGTTATGCAGCTTCACAATTTTATTTTTCGGAATCCGTTTTTGTCAATTACTGCAACGTCTGCTTCAAATCCTGTGTTTGATTCTCGTTTTATTGCGGTGTTTATTGTTTTTACCGCGACTTCTATTCCTTCTTTTTCACTCATGTCTGACTTGAAGAGTGTTTCAAGCACCCCGAGCGCTACAGGAGTGCCGGATCCCGTGGCATAATATTCTTCGTCATCGACTGCTGACCCGTCAGGGAAAAGGGAGAGTATTTGCGGGCCGTTCCTGTCATATCCCCCCAGGATCATCACTGCTATGGGCGGAAAGTATCTTTGGGAGAAGAATATGTTTGAAATGACGGTTCCGAGCGCGTTAACTGTAATCGGCATGTTTTTCTTTATTTTGTACAGGTTTGCCTCTGCTTTCAGGTGTCTTGCAAGGCTTTGGTTGTGTCCTGCGGATCCCGCTGTCGTGATTGCGAGGTGGTCGTCCAGTTGGATTATTTTTGTGACCTTTTCTTTTATGCTGCCGATGCTTCCCTGCCTGTCTGTAGCCAGAACAACGCAGTCTTTGCATTTCAATGCAACAGTAGTGGTTCCTGTACTTCTGAAATTACTTTCCATGACACACCCTCTCAAAAGTTACTGAAAAATAGGTTTTGTTTTAGTTGTTTCTATTTAGTTTTATAATGTTATTCTTAGTTTTTATTCATTATGTTGTCTTTATGCTGTTAAATGTTGTCTTTATATTGATTATACTCTCTTTTTTGGTTTATAAAAACCTTTGTTAGTTTACAATAACTTTTGTTAACAGGTGGTTTTTCAACCTTTTGAAGTTTGAGACTTCATTTTTTTGAGTCGGTTTTTTCTTCTGTCTTGTCCGGGTTTTTTTTCTTGAATTCTTCAACAAATTGTATGTTTTCAATGTCTTTCATGTATGAAAGAACCATGTTTCCCATTGTGGCTTTTGAAAGTCCCGCGTGCTGGTGCATGACAAGGTCTTCTGAAAGATTTACAGTAATTGTTTTTCCTTCAATTTTTATGTTTTGCTTTTCAAGGTCTGCGTACGGAAAAGCTATTTTGAACAGTTCGTTTACCTGTTTGGATTTGTCGGTTATTTTTTCGTGGACTGTAAAAACGTACTCAAGCGGTTTTCCGGCCAGTTCGTGGTTGAAGTCCACGCGCACGCGCCCGCCCGAGACGCTTTGCACTCTTCCGCGCTCGTTGTTTATGTCAACAGGCATTCCCGGGAATGGTTTTATCCCCTGGTCTTTGAAGTTTTTCATTGCAACGAGCCTTACTTTGCCTGCGTCCCTTGTTCCGAAACCTTCTTCCGGCTTGATTCTTACGCTGGTTTCTTCGCCGATTTTCGCATCTGAAAATGCATTATCCAAACCTTTTAATACCTGCCCGGACCCAACAATTATGGTTGCAGGCCCGTATTTAGCGCCTTGTTTGTGGATTCCGGCTTTTTTGGCCGTTTCTTCAGAAGTCGTGTCAAACACACTGTTGTTTACTGATCCTGTAAAGTCAACTTTTATAAATTCATTTTTGTTTATGTTAGTCAAATAAAACACCCCGGGGATTTTTTATGCATAATTCGGTTTTAGCTAAATCAGTAGTTGTTGTTCTTATTTTAATAATGACTTTGTCAACATTAGGTTACTTGTTTAAAGGAAATGATGATCCAAACCAGTCACCGGATGACTGGAATGCAACAGGGCAGTTCAGTGGACATGAAGGACCTGAGCCGGAAGTGAGTTGTTTTTCAGGCGATTCTTCTTCCACTTTAATTAGGTTTAAGGAATATTTAAAGGTTCAGTCCTGCACAGACCGCTCTGACTTTGAAGTTGTGGCAGAGGAACTTCAGGGCATTACGGGGGTATACAAAGTAAGCTATAACCCGCAGTTGTCTTCTGAAGGCGATTCATGCAACGGCGATTCAATTTATGTCTTCAACGCTGATTTGACTGTTTCAAAGTCAAAGATGTCAAGGCCGAAAGACCGTTCAGCCATGATAAAAAGTGTAAAGAAGGCCCTTGAAAAGGACTTCAGTGAAACAGTTGTTGCTTTGATCGGGGTGGTTGAACTGCCTGAAAAAGTGATTTTCAAACCCCTTGACTGTGACACTTACATTCCGATTGATTCCAATGTGACAAAAGAGTACGAGTTGCAGGTAAGGGAGATTCCGTCAGTCATAAGTGAGTATTCAAAGGTCGGCGAGTCTGTTCCGGTAACTATTTACGCGTCGTTTAAGTCAACGCCTGATTCTGAAATATTAAGCAGCATAGTGGCTTTTGAAAAGCAAAGGCCCATAATGAGGTACCCTGAGATAAAGAATACTGTTGTGGATGCGTTTGTGAAAGAGGATCTTAAAAAGATAGAGTTTTCAGGAAGCCTTAATTTGTCTGATTTCGTGGAAAAGGATGCATTGGCGCAAAAGCTCAGTGCAGACGGGATAACCAAGGTTGAGCTTAATGACTATGCTGAACCGGAGCTTGTTTTGAGTGGGCACGCAGTCCTTGAAGAGAGCGTTTCAGGTGAGCCGGATAAGGCGGGTGAAATTGATGTGAACAAGACCGATGAACTGCTGTCAAAGCTTGAAAGTGTTGAAAGCGTTTCAGGTTCAGTTCGCGACAATTCCTACACGTTTACAGTTGATTTGAATTCAAGCAAAAACATTCCCCAGACAATTGACTCAATTAAAACAGTGCTTGAGAAAGAGGGTTTTGTTGACGTGAGGGTTCAGGAACGGTTTGCAAGCATTGGCGGAAGTGCTCTTTATTCGGGCGATGGCAGGCAGGCGTTTGACGCGTTTAAGTCGGCTCTTGATGAAAGCAATGTAACTGTGTTTGAAATAGGCCGTGTTGTAATGGCGCAGCTTCCGGAGATAGTATCTTTGGAAGAAAAGGTTTCAGAGGATTCAAACGCAACAGAGCTTGTGGATTATCCTCTTGAGGAAAACCTTGTCAAGGTAAAAGTCAGCCCGGAAGTAGCTGAAGGGGACAAGATTAGCGTGGATCTGGATGTTTATGTCCTTGACGATGAAATAGTCGGGACAAATGCAGAGCAGACCAGATAGGTTTGCTTTGTTTTTTCTTTTTTTATTTGATCGGTAGCGTATTTGAAGATTTGGTTTATCGGTTTTTTCTTGGTTTGTCTGAAACAAGAAGCCACACAAACCAGCAGAAAGTAACTGCATCCATACCGTATTTGTTTCTTAAAAAGTCAAATTTTTCAATTGCTTCAGGCTGGTTTGAAAAAGTGACTTTGAGCTCTTTTTCCATGAAGCGCAGGATTATCTTGTCAGGCATGAGCGTGTCGATTCCTGCCTGCATCCTGAGGTATTGGAATGAATTGAGCCCGATTCCGTTTATCTTCCCGACCGCATCGTTTGACCAGTTTGTTTCGTCTGCATTTTCTGCCCAGTGCTTCAGCGCGTCAAAGTCGTTTTCAAAATTCATTTCGCGTTTTGTTTCAAGAAGTGCTTTTGCGGTTTCACAAAACACATTCCAGACCCGCTTGTTGTTGAAAAGAGCAAGCAATTCAGGGTTGTCGCATTTGATTTTCGATGCTTTTTCAAGCGAGCCGTGTTTTTCAAGAAACTTGTTTTCAAAGGTTTTTACACGCGGAACAACTACTGTGAAGTATTTGAGCCCGCTGCTTGTAAGGGCAGTGTCTAAAAGAATAAGTATTGCGTTTCCACCCCAGCGCTTTCCTGAAAAGCATGCGTTTGAAAACTGCTTTGCTTCAAGGAAAACTTGCGGGTTTTCATTGATTAGTTTTGAAAGCATAAACGGTTTTTCACCTGATTTGTCAACTGTTCAGTTTTACCTGATTTGTCAATTGTTCAGCCAGTGAGTTTTTCTATCGCTTCAGCAATGTCGCCGTCGGTTTCTTCAAGCGCTTGTTTTGATTCGTCTTGGCTTTTGCCGGTGGCGTCCATTACCATTTTAATGTCTTCTTGCGGAATCCCAAGGGTTCTTTCCTGAGCGTCACCCAAGATCTGGAATGTTACAGTGCCCTGCATTTGTACTTTTGTTACCTGCGGGTTTGATATTACAAGCTCTCGGTCACGAAGTTTGATTATCACTTCTTCTGCGTCAAGTTCTTCGTTTTGGATTCCCATCTGTTTCATCATTCTCTGCATTTGTTTCGGGTTGATTTTTCCAGGCATCATGTTCAGACCTCATTGTTTTGTGGCTTTTGATAAAATTTGTTTAATTTTTTATTACCGGCAATTTATGTTATTTCACCATATTTATCTGTCGTGAGTCAAGAAGACCAATCCCTTTAGGGGTTGGATGAATTGACTCCGTACATTTTTAACTTTGTTTTTTCATATATTGTATTGCTCTTACTGGCATGAGTCAAGCGATTGACTAAGGATACGATGGGTATTGTCTTTTTTGGTTTGAGTAGGCTGTTACACTCCATGTAATGGGTTTACCCTTTCATGTCAACCAGCCGAATGTCCTCCGTTCCTGCTTGCAGGCGTCTTATGGATATCAACCTCCTTAACGAAAACTGGAAGGGCAAGCCACCTATTTTAAGGGGGTAGTTGACCTTTAAATAGTGTTTCTTGTTTTATTTATTTATGTCATTTGAAACGATTATTCCAAAAAAGCTTAAAAAAGTAAGCAAGATAGGCATTGTAACGCCTTCAGCGCCTGTTGCCGGAAAAGAGCTTGTGCGACGATTCAAAAAAGGAGTGTTATTTCTTGAAAATTTAGGTTTTGAAGTGGTTGTTGCAGAACACGCTCTTGGTGTTGATAACTGGCGCGCGGCAACGCCTGTTGAATGCGCGGAAGACATAAATTCAATGTTTGCTGATAAAACAGTTGATGCAATAATCTGCTCTATAGGAGGGGAAACAGCAAACACATGCCTTCCGTTTCTTGACTGGGCCACTATTAGAGAAAATCCCAAGATTTTTCTGGGCATAAGCGACATAACAGTCTTGCTCAATGCAATCCATAAGAAAACAGGGCTTGTGACTTTTCACGGAAATGATATTCTGTTTGGTTTCGGAAATGACATGGGTGATTATGAGTTAAATGAATTTCTTGACCGGTTTCAAAAAGGAAAAATCGGAATCCTCAAAAAAAATTCAGAGCACAAGACAATCAGAAGCGGAAAGGCACAAGGAAAACTTTTCGGCGGAAACCTGAACTGTTTGCTTAAGCTTGCAGGAACACCTTATTTTCCTGATTTATCTGGTTCAGTTCTTTTTCTTGAAGAATATGAATCAACGCCGGAGGAAGCAGATTGCAAGTTAAACCAGTTGAAACAGATGGGTGTTTTTGAGCAGGTAAATGCTGTGATTGTGGGTTATATTTGGGGTATGCAAAAAGAGGGTGCAATTCCAACCACGCAGGTGGAAGATGTATTGCTTGAAGTTTCAAAAGAGTTTGATTTTCCAATATTGAAATCAAATGATTTTGGCCACAACTGTCTCAATACTGTTTTGCCGGTCGGGTGCAGAGTTGAAGTTGACGCTGACAAAAAAGAGATTTCTATTTTGGAGAAATGTGTTGAGTGATAGTCAATCATTGACATGCATATGAATTAACGTATTTTCCCTGCTTTTCCGGTGTTAAATTCCAATATTTCCCTTGCGCAAAGTTCTATGTTTGCGATTCCAAAAAGCTTGTCTTTTTTGTTCACAACCAAAACCTCGTCTCCCGCACGAATTTCACTGTCGCAGTCAAGAACAAATTTTGAGAAAATAGTTTTTCCGCTTGTGGCAAATTCTTCACCTTCTTCACACACTGTGATTCTTCTGAACGGAAAAGGGATTGCTTTGTGAATTTTTTTAAGCGAGGTTCCTTTTGGAATAATGAACCCGTCTTTTGCCCGCATTATTGCAACAAGTTCATTGTTTTCTTTAATGCGTTGAATTTTTCCGGTTTTGTTGGAGCGTTCAACTATGCAGTTGTCGCTGAATATTTTTTTACCTATTTCAAAACCGAATTGATAATCCAGGCTTGCGCGCACTTTTTCTAAATCGCGTTTGTTTTTCGCGTTAAGTGTGATTGGGTTTGGGCTGGTTGTTTTTGTTGCCTGGATAAGTGCTTGTGTAAGTGATTCAATGTCTTGTGCTTCAACAGCGTCTTTCCAGATTCCGGAAAGAATTTGTTTTTCGTAAACTTGTGTTTCGTTGAATCCGCTTTTGAATGTTTTCGGCGCGTAAATAATGATGTGTTTGTATTGTTCTGTGTGTGTTCCGAGAAATGTTTTTATCTGAAGCACAGTTGTTTTTTCCGCGCGCAAATCAGGTGTTGACGGGTGTGACTGTTGTGAAAGCGGGTAGGTTTCGTCAATTTCTCTTGGCACAAGCCCGAACGGGATAACAACGCCCATTTCCTGAACGCTTCCCTCAAACCCTTTAATGGCTCCATCAATGTGCTTTTTTATGCTGAGATATCCAGGGGATCCAAAGTACGGCCCGGTGTCAAGGTCAGGCAGGATTAAGAGGATTTCCTTTGAAGTATCGGGATTGTATTTTGTGTTCATGTATTTGTGGTGCCGAAGGACTTCGGGCCTGAATGCGTTTTCCTCTGCGGTGTGAAAGAATCCCTTGAGTTTTGTTTTCGGCTCAAGTTCTTCAATGTAGCCGATGTGTTTTTCAGCAGTTTTAAGTGCGTCAATAAGCGCGGGGTGAGAACGGCATCGCTGGATGGTGTATTCCCAGAGGTTTCCTTCGTGGATTGATTGCTTGATTCGGTTTATTTCTTCAAGCGTCACCCACAGGTTGTGCCTTGAAAGAAGGGTTTCGCGTTCGTTTTCTTCCATGTCAGATAAGTCGTCTGGACTGTGTTTTGAACAGACTTCGCAGTTGCACGGAAAGTATTCAAGGTTATCAAGCTTTATTGTCCCTGATTCGGTCAGGTAGCGGCCGTCTTTTGCAAAAAGGCTGTATGCGGCACTGTCAAATAAATCAACTCCAAGAAGAACAGGCAGTGCGAAAAACATCGGGTGCCCTGCCCCGAAAAGGTGAACAGGGTGGTCTATAGGCAATGCTTTTTTTGTTTCAGCTATCGCGTTCACAACATCTGTGTATCGGTATTTGTTCATGAGGTCAACAACGCTTCCGATTGCGTTTAGTTTGAAGTTCATTTTTCCGATTTCTCTTGCGTTTTGTTTTACAAGTTCAGGGTATTTTCCCCCTTGAATAGGTCCACTCCAAAGTGATTTTGAATTTTTGATGTATTTTTGCGCTTCAATTGCTCGCTTTATGGTTTCAGTGGAGTTTTCTTTGACTGTGTCGTAAGTTGCGCCTGATTTTGCAGGGATGTCCAATATGACTCCAATATCCACTCCGATTTTGTCCTGAAATTCAATTATGTCTTTGTTTGAAACAGTTATGTCCCCGTATACCATTAGCTGAAAGGCCCCCGAGTCAGTCATTATTGAGCCCTTGTAGTCAAGCATTTTGTGGATTCCCTGCTTGAGGGCTTTTTCCCTGAGCTCTTCTTTTCTGTAAATAATGTAAGAGTTTGTGATTATCCCGTCTACTTTGAATTTTTCAAGCATTTCTTTCGGGCTGATCTGTTGTATGTTTGGGTTGATGACTGGGAAAACGTGAGGTGTCTCTATTTTTCCTGTTCTTGTTTTAAGCGTGCCGATTCTTCCGGCTCCGTCTTTGCTTTTTATTTCAAACATTTTTCTTACCTCAAAATCAAATGATTATTCAAACACTGTTCTCGGGCTTGCGTCAAAAAACAGGTGTTCGCATTCAAGAAGTTCTTTGTAATAATCTGCGCATTGGCATTTAATTTTATCAAGATCTACTTTTTTTTGTTTTTCAAAACCTTCAGAAAGAGCCGCAATTATTTTTTTGTCGCATGCTCTGCAGTTGTGGGGTCCTCTTTGGGTTCCGGCTCCGACAATCCCAAGGTTTGTGCAGTCAAATTTTTTCACCGCGTAATTAAAGGTTTCGGCAACGCTTGAAAGCCACGGCGGCCTGTATTCGCCGCGTTTCCATAGCTGTTCAAGCGGTGTTTTTGAGTGGACTGCAACGGGATTTATTGAAATTGAGTCCGTGATTTTTTCAACGGCGTCAATTGTTGAAAAAACATCCTGGATGCTTTCAGATTCAGTTAAAAACATCGGTTTTTGAAGGATGTAGGTCTTGACTTTCAGCCCTGTTTTTTTTATTGATTCAGCTGCTTTTTTGTAGTCTTTAAAAGTGAATCCTTTGTTTATGCATTTTTCAAGCACAGTGTTGTTTGCAGATTCAAGCCCAAGCGCCACGTATCCTGTTTTTCCAAGAAGCCCTTCTTTGAATCCTTCAAGCTTTTTTGAAGACACGTATTCCGGTCTTGATTCCGCAATAAATTCAAGCACATTGTCTGCTGAAGCAACGCTTGAGACTATGTGCTTTCTTGCGTTTGCAGGCATGTCGCGGTCATCAAAAAAGCTCCCCGAAGTATATACTTTAAGGACGACTGGTTCGCTTAGGTCCGAAACCTGTGATATGACATCATCAAACTGCGCAATTATTTCATTTTCGCTGACGTCCCTGCTGTCCTTGAAGTAGCCGCACATGGTGCACCCGCCGTCTTCTTTTTTTTGCCATGAACAGCCTTTGGTTGTCAGCACTGCGCTGACTGATTGCCCGTATCCTTTTGAGGTCCAGTCGCTTCGAACGTAAATTTTCATTTTTTCACTTTCTGTATTGTTTTATATCTTTTGCCCGGTCGTTTGAAACAAGGATTATTTTTGCTTGTGCCTGAATTCAAATGCAAGCCCGGTTTTTGAAGCAGTCATGTCTTTTCCGCTCATTTTTGCTTTTCCGACTCCCATGTATTTGTTGTTGCACGCGGCCACTATTTCATCGCCGGGCAAAATGTTTTCGTCGGCATTTTTTACACCTGCCGCGAACATGTTGTTTCCGCTGAAAACGGCTTCGATTTCAACAATGTATCGTTTCTTTTCAAAAATCCTTTTGCCGCCTTCAAGCGACAGAGACAGTGTTCCGAATTCGTTGAAGGTTGCAATGTGTTTGGGGTCAAAAACCTTGATATTTTTAGGCCCTTCCTTTACGCGCGCCCGGTCGCTTAATATGTCTCCGGCACTGCCTCCGAACTGGTGGTTTAAGGTTGCGCGTGCTTTTTCAAGTTCAAAACCGTATTTTTCACGGTTCATTTTGCTGACAAGTCCGCTTATTTTTCCTTCAATGGAGTCCACGAAAGTTATGTCAAGCCCAGTCGCTTTTGCAATCCTGATGTAGCCGTCGTTTTTCAGGAGCGCGAATATCTTTTCATATTTTTGTTTTTCAAGAAATTTTTTCAGCAGGCTTGAAATTTCCCGCACTTCGTCGTCTGACCATATTCCGCTTGTTGCGGTGTCATAGTTTGACGCAGGGTAAATGTGCTCTGTTTCCCGCGGAACGACCCCGACAGGCGAGCTGATTGTTATTTCATGCACAAGGTTGCGTTTTTTCCCGAGGTGTTGTTTGAGTTGAGAGATTATTTTTTTGTGTGAAGGTGACCTGCTGTAAGGTGTTGTGAAAGAACACGGCAAAAGCAATGCGATTTTCTTTGATTTCGGGCGGTTGTACCTTTCAGCAATTTTTTTCACAAAGCCGTGTATTTCCGGCTTGAAAAACGAGTTGAATGAGCCGCACAGGTTTTTGGTTTTTTTTGCAACCGGTGTTACGGATCCGATTAAGTCAGGGAATTCGCGCGTGAGTATTGTGAACGCGGAGCTTAAGTGCGGGAAAAGCAGGCTTCTTGATTCAGCATAGTCAAACATTCGCCCGGCTATTGTCATTTTTTTTACGCGGAAGATTTCGCTGAGGAATTCGTTTTGGTTTTCTTTAAGTAATTCTTTTTTGTTTTTTTCAGGGGGTGTGTTTTCAAACCCAAAAAACGTTATTTTTTTGCCTGCTGCGGTCGCAAGCTTGAAGGTGGTTTCGTCAAAGGCGGTTGCCCCGCAGTAGCAAAGGAGCGGGATGTTTGATGTGTGCATTGGACCGGCGGCGTAAATGACTGCGCACGGATTTTTTTCCCTGAGTTTTCGAAGGTTTGAGAAAAATTCCCTCGGGTGATTCAGTTGCATGGATGCGTTTGCGATTGTTATTGTCTGTGATTCAAGAAGCAGTGCGTGGTTTTGCGTCGAGCCTGTGAAGAGCACTTCTTGACCTGTGCCTTTGTTTTTTTTCTGTTCTTTTTCAAGAGCTGCTTTTTGTTTTTCTTCAATTCCAAACTGGACAGGGAAAAATTGGTTTGAAAGCACAGGTGTTTTGCTTGTTTTGACGCCGAGTTTTTCTTTCAGGTCTTTTTCTGAAAGTACGCAGGGAGAAGCTAGTGTGCCTTTTTCTGTTGCAATGGAGCATATTTTTGCCCCGTCCAAAAATTTTGTTGTAATTTTCAAGCAATCGCCTTTTGATACGTTGTTTTTGAATTGATTTTTATAGTATTTAAGTTATCAGGTGTTTGAGTAATCAGATTGAAATTTAATGATCTGCAGTTTTGTTTGATGATTAATGATTTGCACTGTTGTTTTTTGAAGTTGTATGTTTGTGCAACAGTGTAACAATATAATATATGGGATTAAAACTTTAAATCTTTTTTGCACCTATTTGCAGGTTTTTATATATGTTTGAGTATCTTTTTATTTACAGGATTTTACAGGTTTGATTGCATGCCAAAGAATTTTTTTATAGTTGTATTTTTCATGTTGTTGATATTTTTGCTTGGGATGTTTTCTTCCCAGTCAATTTTTTCATTGCTTAAAATACCCACTCAGTCGGCTGTGGAGTCGCTTGGCATAACAGAGTATTTTGAAACCACAAGTGACGGGTGTGTCGCGGAATTTGTTAACGGTCCGGAGGAGACTCTGGAGTTTTCATTGAAGGTGATAAATGATGCAAAGGAGGAAATATTTATTGTTCAGTCTTACACTGAAGTTGAAAAGGAGATTAAAAAAGAAATTAACACTTTGCTTGAAAGGGGGATAATAACTGAAAAACCCAAAACACCCATGGGAAAAATAATGATGGCGCTTGAAAGAGCAGGCAATGGAGGAGTGAAGATTAGGGCAGTTATAAGGGATGAGCCAAACAACAATGATTTTATACTATTTCTGAAAAAAACAGGGGCTGAAGTCAAGATTTACAGGGAACACGAAGTTTTCTGGAAAGAAAAACAGGGAACCGCTCATTTGCATGAAAAGCATTTGTGCAATGAAAACTTTTGTGTTATCGGATCAGCTAATTTTTTGAATTCTTCCCAGGGCTTCAACGATGACTCTGCTTATTACACGTCTTGCGATTACGACGAGGTAATGATTGATTTCAACGAACTCTGGTTGAAAAAATCATTTTTTGCTTAAATGTTTAGACGTGTTGTCTTAAGTGTTTAAGTGTGTTGTTTTATGCCTGCGTTGTTTGTGGGGGGACAGGCATTGTTGATTGACTGGTATATTTGTTGTTTTCAGCGACAATGTTAAATAGGGTTCTATATTTATAGATTTACAGGGGGAGAGTATGCTTTGTCTTTGTTTGTTTGGACAATGGCAGTGTGCTGCTTGAGATTATCTCTGCATTCGTGCAGGGGGAGCGATCATGGATTTCAAGATAATAACAAGTTTTGATGAGATGGAAAAATATATCTCAAATGTTAATGCGTTGCCTGAAAACGATCGCCGTCTTTGGGCAGTTAAGCGTTATTTTGAAAGGCACAGGGGCATATTTTACATTTCCGTGGTAAAAGACAGGAAACAGGATTATTGGCCTTTTTTGTATTATCCGACAAAGAAAAAATTGAACACGCTGATTGAGGAAACAAAACAGACCCTTGATTATATGAGGTCTGCGAAAGGATTTTGGAAAAAGCAGTATAATAAATCAAAAAAAAATAGTTTTTCTTCTTTGGTTAAAAAATGCTCTGAGCCGATTTACTGGCAGCATTACTTCAACATGCTTTTGAATCCTGTTTACAAAAAGGCAGCAAACGAAGTGAACTTGCCGATTCATCTTGTCTCCGATTCGAAGTGGAGGGGCATGCTTAAAATGTTTGTGAAAAATCCCGAGTACAGGGAACAGCTTTTGGAGACCGTAAGGGACTCGATTATTTATGCAAAGGACAAGAGGCTTGCAAAACACGCTGATTTGGTAAAGGAGTTTCGTGAAAACATATCAAAGCAGAAATTAAGCGAAGCAGATTCTGTTGTGCTGGAACTCAATGAAGATATCAGCATGGCCCGCGAGCTTTTAAAATGGACCACAGGAAATAAGTATAAGGTGAAGTGATGGGCTCGGCTGTTAAACTGGCTGCTGCTTTGCTGTTTTGGATTCTTGCTTTCGCGATGTTTTTGCATGTTTCTTCGCTTAAGTTTTCTGATGTTGATTTTCAGGACAACATAATTAAGTTGAACGGGAAGGAATACGAAGTGGTTCCGGAGTCATACTTTCCGTCAACTTACGACGCCCTTCTTGAAACCAAAAATTTGTTTTTTGATTACCGTTATCCTTTTTTGATGGGTGACCTGGTGGTTACGACCGGGGGGTACAGGGGCAACCTTGTGAATTCAAGGCTGGCTGACCACCACCTTTACACTGAAATACCTGTAAATACAAGCGGGGCTTTTTATGTCATCCACCCGATTGCCGCAAATTCGGAGATTGCGGAAAAAATAAGGAATTTAAAGCAGGGCAGGATGGTTTGGATAACAGGCATTGAAGTCTACAAAGTGAATATGGAGGACGGCCGTTATTGGATTGATGACGGCTGCCACACTCTTTTGGTAACGGAAGTGGTTCAGTGATTTTTTTTAATGATTTTGACAGGCAGGCGCTTCAAGGTGTCTTGGATTGTGCGGCGCAGGAAATATTTTTATGTTTTGGTCGCGCTGTAATTTGCATGAAGGCGAGGTGTGAGTTTGAAGCCGTTGATTGATTTTGTGTTCATTTCAGGGATAATGATTTTTGTGTTTTTTTTAATGGTTGAAACAATTGGTTTATTTTTCGGGTTTCTTGACCCGTTGATAAGATTTGTCGCGCTTTTGACTTTTTACGGCTGTTTTTCTGTTGTCTGCCTGAGTTTTTACATGCGCGGGGAATGAAATGGCTTCTTTTGAAAACCTGAGAGACTTAAATGTTAAACTTCCCCCTGTTTTTCTAAAGAACCTTGAAAAACTCGGGATAAGCAAGTTAAACAGAATGCAGGAACTTGCGGTGTCAAAAGGGCTTCTTGATGAAAAAAGCATGGTAGTCAGCGCGCCAACCGCTTCGGGAAAAACGCTTCTTGCATTGCTTCGCGCGTCTTTGGATCTTGAAAAAGGCAGGAAAGTGATTTTGACGGTCCCGTTGAAAGCGCTTGCACAAGAGCACTTTGAAGAGTTTTCAGCTGTTTTCAGCGGCTTGTTTAAAGTGGTTGTTTCAACGGGTGACCTGGACTCGCAAAGCGCTTACCTGCAGGATTACGATGTCATTGTAACCACTTATGAAAAAATGGATTCCATTCTTCGCCACAAGCCAAAGTGGCTGGAGTCTGTTGGTTTGCTGGTGGTTGACGAGGTTCACGAAATTGACAGCGACCGCGGTTCCACTCTTGAGATGGTAATTACCAAGATGCGTTTGTCAAATCCGAAAATCGGAATTCTTGCATTGAGCGCCACCATACCCAACCCGGGTGAGATAGCAAGCTGGATCGGAGCGCCGTTTGTTGAAAGCGTCTGGAGGCCTGTAAAACTTGTTGAAGGCGTTTATGTTGACGGGAAGATAAATTTTGTGGATGGTCAGAAGGCCGTGAAGGTGAAAAAAGACGATGTGCTTTCCATTGTTTCATACAGTATTTCTGACGGTGGCCAGTGCCTTGTGTTTGTTGACAGCAGGCGTTCTGCCGAGTCCATTGCAGTGAAGCTTTCAAAAGAACTTGATTTGGGTTCAGGTAAGCTTAATCAAGATTCAAAAGACCCTGGATTTAATCTAAAAGAACTTGAGCTGTTGTCTGAAAAAGTCGCAGGCGTCTTAAGCCCGCCTACCGTGCAGTGCAAAAAACTTGCCCAGTGCGTTTCTGGGGGGGTTTCGTTTCACCACGCCGGTTTGGTTTCAGAGCAGAGAAAGCTTGTTGAGGGGTCGTTCAAAAAAAACGTCCTTAAAGTGATAGTTGCCACCCCGACTCTTGCGGCGGGTGTGAATCTGCCTGCCCGTCGCGTTGTTCATGCGACGGTTTCCCGTTTCACTGATTTTGGGCATTCGTTTATTTCTGTCCGCGAGTACAGGCAGCGCGCCGGAAGGGCGGGAAGGCCGAGGTTTGATGATTTTGGGGAGTCTGTTCTGGTGGCAAAAAACGACCTTGATGCAAAGAAGCTTTTTGACAGGTTTATTTTCGGCAAGGTCGAACCGGTTTATTCAAGGCTTGGAAACGAGCCCGTGCTTAGGACCCACGTGCTTTCAATGGTTGCGGGAAGCCACGGCACTTCAAAAAAAGAGTTGTTTGGGTTTTTTTCAAAAACTTTTTACGCCAGTCAGTACGGTGACTTGAGTGAAATGAATTCTGTTTTGGACCACATAACCGGTGACCTTGAGGAATGGGGGTTTGTTTCCTGCAAAGGCGAAGACGTGAATGCAACCCCGTTGGGCTTGAGGGTATCAATGCTTTGCATTGACCCGTTGTCTGCAAAAGATGTGCTTGATTCTCTTTTTGCGGCCCAGTCAAGGCTTGACCTTGACATTGCATATTTGTTCATGTTGTGCGATACAAAAGAGCTTTACCCCCTGCTTTCGGTTTCCAGAAAACAGGAGGAAGCGGTGTGGGAGAAAGCGTCTGAGTTTTCAGAGATGCTTTTCAGGGAAAATGTTTTTGAGTTTGACGTTGATGCTCTCAAGAAGTTTTTCACGGCAATGCTTTTGGAGTCCTGGATTCTTGGGGAAAGCGACGAGTTGATTTTGAAAAAATACAATGTTGCTCCCGGGATAGTTCACGCGAAAGTTTCAAACGCGCAGTGGATGGCTTACGCGGCGCGTGAGCTTGCAAGGTTGTCGAAGCTGAAAAAGATTGCACCAAGGTTAAGTGAAATTGAAACAAGACTCAGATTCGGAGTCAAAAAAGAACTCCTCCAGCTTGTGGCGTTGAAGGGGATCGGGAGAGTGCGCGCAAGGCAGTTGTTCAACGCGGGGTTTAAAACAAAAAAAGATATTTTGGCTGCGCCCGTTGAAGGTCTTTCAAGGATTGTCGGGCCTGCTGTTGCTGTCAAGCTCAAGAGAGAATTGGGTGTAACTTTTTCAGGCAGTGAGGTTTTGGAGCTGAAAAAAAAATTAGGGAAAAACTTTATTTCCCTTGAAGATTCCTTTGCCAAAAATCCATCCAAAGATAAGAAAAACACTGATAAAGATAAGACAGTCAAAAAGAAAAACACACGGGAAAAGGGTTTTTCTCAAAAAAGTATGTTTGATTTTTAGGGTTTGGTTTTAGAGTTTTTTTGGGTTGTGTCTTTGTAGTGTGTTGTTATAGGTCGTATTGTTTTTTCATGACGTTGAGTATTTTGTCTGCGGGGAACGCGAGTTTTATGAGTTGTGTTGTTCCGCGTTGTCCTGCTCCGCTCATGGTTGTTGTGATGAGGCCTGTCATTTCAAGGTCTTTGAGGTATTCGCGAAACCATCTTGCTGAGCGCGTTTCTTTTCCGAATTGTTTGCTTAGTTCTGTGTAGTGTTTGTATACTTCGCCTGATATCCAGGTGTCGATTGTTTCGCCGAGTAAGTTTTTGTTGTTTTCGCCGAGTTCTGCAAGTTTTGCTATTGTGAAGAGTACGAGTTGCTGGTATTCCGGCAGGGTGTCTATGAGACTTAGGACGATGTCTTCTTCGACGATTTTTCTTGCGGTGTTTATGTGCTCGTCTGTTACTTGGTTGTCGCCTGCGTTGTCTGCGAGTTCCCCTCCTTTCAAGAGCAGGTTGAGTGAGTATCTTATGTCTCCGTTTTCGCTTGCTGCCAGGGCCGCCACAAGGTTTATGGCCGAGTCGCTGACGCTGTTTTCCTTGAACCCTATTTTTACTCTTTGGTTTAGTATTTCCTGTATTTGTTTTGCGTTGTATGGTGCGAAGACCATTTCTTTTTCGCAGAGCGTGCTTTTTGATCTTGGGTCAAGTTTTTCTTTGAACATTACGTTGTTTGAGATGCCGATGAGCGAGACGTGCCCTTTTTCGAGTTCGTCGTTTGATCTTGTGAGGAGGTAGATGAGTTCGTTTATGTCTTTTACTTTGTCTATTTCGTCAAGTATTATGATGAGTGTTTTTCCGTCACTGTCCACGTAGGAAAGCAGTTTTTCGTAGAGGTGGGATGATGCGTATCCTGTGAGGTCTTTGAATCCTTTTTTGTTGAGGGAGTTTATCAGCACGCGGTATTGTGTGTTGTGGATGTGGCAGTTGGTGTAGACTGAGTCTATTTTTGAGTTGTATTTTTTTGCGTATTCAAGCAGTTTTTCAACTACTTGTCGTGATATGGCGGTTTTTCCAAGCCCGGTTTTCCCGTATATGAACAGGTTTCCTGGTTTTTTTCCTGAGAGTGCGGGTGCGAGTATTTGTATTATGCTTTTTAGTTCTTTTTCCCTGTATGGCAGTTCGTTTGGAATGTAGTGGGGTGATATTTTGTTTGAGTCAAGGAACACGCTTTGTTTTTGTATTTCTTGTTCAAACAGTTTGTCCATCATTTGTTTTGCCCCCTTGATTTGTTTGTGTTTTTGCTATTTGTCTGTTGTGAGATATAATGTTACATGTGTTGTGTATGTTGTGAAGTGCGGTGTTGTGTGTTATGTTGTTTGGTGTTGTGTGTTATGTTGTTTGGTGTTGTGTGTTATGTTGTTTGGTGTTGGTGTATATATTTGTGAAGCAGCATATAATATTAAGTATCTTTAATACAATATATTTTTTTGGTAATTGTCGGAAAGAGTTTGTGTGTTGGAGAGTTGGTTTTTGAAGAATGTAAAAAAAATTCAAATGTGATTTAAACCTTGACAATAGTATATTATAATAGTTTTGATAATAAAATATCAAGCGTTTTGTAACAGGGTATAAGTTTGGGTGTGTACAAATGCGTGGATTTTGAGCGTGCAAACCCGTAAGATTAATTTGCATGTAATGCATAGTTTATTGGTTTAGTTTGGATGGTGAAAAAATGGGTTTAGTTAAAAAACTTTCTAAAGGGCTTGGATTGGAGAAGGAAGAAGTTGATGTTGAGGATTTCCTGGATTCTCTTAATGTTGGGGATCAGGACATTTTTTATGAGGAAGCGGATTTTTATGTTAAACCGATGACTCTTGAAAATGCCAACGATGTCAAGGCTGTTCTTGATGAGATAACCAAGGGAAATATTGTTTTGCTTAATTTTGGACCGTTGATGCTTCGAAACAAGGTCCGTTTGAAACAATCAGTCAGTGAGATAAAAACCAAGGTCTTGGAGTTGAATGGGGACGTTGCAAGAATAACTGAAGAAAAGCTTATTGTGACTCCTGCAAAAGTCAAGATTGTCAAGAGAAGATAGAAATGTTGCTGGATAAGCCAGCGGTTAAGTCAGTGATTGGTCTTGACCAGATAATTTCCAAGGCAGAGTCTGAACTGGTTTCCGCTGGCAGGCGCGAGTTTGAACTGGTGGATGCGCGGCTTATTTATAATCCGTTTTGGTCTTTTTCTTTTGACGCGTTGGTTGAAGAGCATAATGAAGAGGGAGTGGTTTCCTTAACAACCGGTGTTTCCAAAAAAGCAGTGCTTGATGCGCACACCGGCAAGTTGAATGTTGCGATTCTGGATGTTGTTCTGAATTTTTCGATTCCGAATCAAAACGAGCCGACTGACCAGTTTCCTTTTGATGTTATTCCCTTGACTGTCACTCTTGATGAGGCGAAAAAAGGCGCGGTTATCAAGGCTGCTGCGATGACCGGTGCTTCAAAGGAAAATGTTGCGGTGTCGGGTTTTCGCGCTTTTTACTGGCCTGTCTGGCAGGTTGTTGTGAAAAGCGATGGCGAGGACATGAATCTTGTGTTTGATGCAGCAACCGGGGTTTTGATTAGCGAGCATTCTTTTTCAGGAACGTCTTCTGATTGGGGTCAGGCGATCAGCAGTACAGCGAGCGATTTGAAAAACCCGCTGAATTGGGTTAAATATCTGGTTACAGGGCTTGGTTTGGTTTTTGCTTCAGTGGTTTGGTTTTTTAAAAAGTTAAGCGGCAGGGAAACAGGTTCTGATGTGCTGGTTTGGCTTTTCACGACACTTCGCGGTTTTATAACTTTTTTTATTTTTGTTTTGCTTTTGCTTTTTGCCGCGGACAAGTTCGGGTTCATAAAGTTTTTCTCCTGAAGACGGTTTATGCCTGCATGAAGCTTGAAAAGCTATATGGATCTTGAAAAGTTACATGAAGCTTGAAAGGTTTGTTTGCTTTACCTGGTCGTTTTCGAAGACGGATTGTATTTCTCTTTCAATGAGCATCACGCGTTGTTTTAAGTAGTTTGACAGGTGGTATTTTTCTGTTATTTCTTTTGTTATCTGCAGGTATTTTTTTACGCTTCCTTCGTGGATTGTAAGGACCAGTTTGTCTTTTTTGCATTTTGTGCATTTTCCGTTCAACGGCATGCGGCGGAATTTTGCGTTGCAGGCAGTGCAGCGTATCTGTTGTTTTGAGTGGGAGCGGAGGTTTCCGATCATGTCGGGCATGAAGTGCCCGTTAATGACCCGTTCTGTTGCGTCTTTTGAGTCCACTGCCTTTATTTTTCCCTGCAGTTCTATTTGTGTCTGTATTTTTTCTACCATGGATTCCAGGGTTATGTAAGAGCTTGTGCTTGGACCGTTGTCAAACTGCGCAGTGTCGTGTGAGAACCCGAGCCCGTCGTATTGTTTTTCTGTCCCGAGCCGGTTTTCAACGATTGGGATTTTGTAAGCGTAAGGTGATTCGACTTTCCATGAACCTTCGTAGATTTCTAGGGGATAGCTGTCAACGCATTCTATTTCGTGTGCTTCGTCGTCTATTTCTCTCGGGTCAAGCGTGACTGAAAGCACAAGCGGGGTGTCCATTTTTCCCCCTTTTGATGTCGGCAGGAAGTCGTGTGAAAAGTTCAGGAGGGAGTCCATCAGGAGCATGATTGAGTCCTGGTCGCCGTCGGTGTTTCTTCGTTTTGCAAGGTGGAAGAAGGGGTGTGCAAAGCATGCTCTGGCGGTTGTGAAGCCGATGATCCTGCTTATTACTCCTGCTGAAGTGTGGGGTGCAAGGCCTATGGTGAGTTCGCCGATTAGCTGTTCTTTTGCGGTGCAGCTGTAAAAGGGTTCAAGGCCGTAGAATTTTGTGAGCAGGTCGTCTATGAAGTTTGTTACTTTGACCATGAAGTCCCCTGCAATTTTCGCGATGATTATGTCCTGCGGGAAGAGCTCAAGCATTTGTTCCGGGTCTTTCAGCGGTTTTCCAAATTTGTCTTTTGTGTAGCCGAGTTCTTTTGCCTTTTCAACAGAGAGGTTAATTTCACAGGGCTTGAAGTGAGAGATAGGCATGTTTATCATTTCAAACCGGATTGTTGAATCTTTGTATATATGCAGGTTGTATTTTGCCCTGAGCACTCCTTTTGCAAGCGGTTCCGGTGATTTTAGGTCGTTTATCATTCCTCTGACTCCTTTGAGGAGCTTTGGCATGGGTTCGTGTGTTTTTTTAACTGCGTCTTTGAGTTCTTTTGTTATGTTTAAGGGAGTGTCTTTGAAACATCGCAGTTTTGACCCGCAGTTCCTGCACATTTTTGCCGTGGAGTCAAGTGTTTCAAGACCGCATTTCACACATTTGAAAAGCCTTTGTGTTTTTTCGTTGCATTTTGGGCACCGTATGTGGTGGGTGTTGAAGTTGCATTTAATGCATTTTCTTGTGGTCAGTTCGACGTTGATTATTTGCGCGTATTCGTCTTTTGCGCGCGCTGCCTTGCTTATGTCTCGTGTGGGTCCGCCGTAGGTGCCTATGGGAAAGAGGATGTGTGGTGCCGGACTTAAAAGCCGCTCTGAAGCTGCTTCGGGGCGCCCCATTCTTGCGCCGAGAAAAGTTCCGCCTTTGTTTTTGATTTTTATCCCTGAAAAGTGAGTTATTGCCTTAAGCGGGTCTTTTATGTTTTTGGGAATGCTTGTGTTTTTTTCGTTTCCGTTCAGCCCGAGCATTTCAAGTAGGGGAAGTGCGAGAGTGGTTATTTTTGCAGTTTTCCCATCGTTTTCGACTTCGTGTTCAAGGCATATTTTTTCAAAGATTTCTGCAAGTTCGCTGTCAAGGTTCAGCTTGATTCCTGCAAGTTTTTTGTTTTCACCGGTTATTTTTTGCGCTTTTGAAAGCTTTTCCCGAAGTGCAGTGAGTTCTTCAATGCTTAGCTGTTCAAGGAAAGGGGTGTATCGGGGGTGCATGGCAACAGATAGTGTTTTTGAGATTTCAACTGCTTGTTCCGGGGTTGTGTTTGCGCAGTCAGGCAAGGGGTTTTTTGCAAAGCCGGGTGATTCACCTGCATTTTTGTTTTTCTTGTTTTCAAGAGATGCTTTTTCAACTTCCATCGCCCACCATTCTTCGCAGTATCCAAGCGGCACAAGCGGGTGCCCGCTTTTCCTGAAGTCCCCGTATGAGCAGAGAAAGTCGCCGAGAAATATTATCTTGTCTATGTCGGAGCGCAGTTTTTCTCCTGTTTGCCTTGTTTCAATTCGTTTTATAGAGCCGTTTTTCAGTTTTACGATCGGCGGTTCTATGGTGTCGCAGGGTGCGATTCCCGCGCTTTTTCCGATTCTTTCTATTTTGAACTGGGTGCCTACTGCCGGAAAATTCCAGAGCACGGCCATGGCTGCGGGGTGGATTGCTTTTCCCATTATCCCTGTGTTTCGCCCTCTTCCAAGCCTTACGCGAAAGCCCCCGAAGCGCATGGGGTAGGAAAAGATCGGTCTTCCTGCAACAAGCGAGCCAAGGTATTTGTCTATTTCAGCGAGTTCTTTTTGCCCCCCTTTATCTGTTTTTTCCAGTTTGATTATTTTTTTGAGCCAGCTCCAGTCAAGGTCCAGCTTTTCTCCGAATTTGATTATTTTTGGCGCTTTTTGCGCAACACCTTCCCCGATTACAAGGCACATTCCGCCGCGTATCCTGTTTGTTTCCACTCGTTTAAGCCCGCGGTTTATGCTTACTTCGACTTCGGAAGTGGGTTCTCCGTCCACGCACACAGGGCAGTTTTTGACGATGGTTGAAATTTCCTCGTCTTTGGGGTTGTATTGTAACCTTGAGACTCTTTCGTGGTAGAGTTTGATTTCTTCGATGTATCTTTTCACTTCGTTTTCGTCTGGCTTGTACCTGTCAAGCCCAAGGAGTTTTTTTCCGTAGTCTCCAAGCACAAGCGGAAGCACTGCTGCTGTTCCCCCGGCTGCCCTGATTGGTCCTGCAAAGTAGATTGTAACGTATTTTGTTCCGTCAGGGTTTTTGAGAATCTGCACTTTTGCAATTCCTTCTATCGGTGCGGTTACGCTTCCCTCGGTCTGGATCGTGAGTGCGCACCGGATTGCTTTTTCAAGGCGTTTTTCGTCGGTTTTTTCATCACCGAGTTTTCCTTCAACTATTTCTTTGAAGATTGTGAACATGACGCTTGTTCTGTCTTCTGTTTCAGCGTAGAGTTCGCGGTATCGTTTTGCGACTCCTTTTGGCCCTATGAGGATTTCTGTTCGTTCTGCAAGGTCTGTTGCAAGTGGTATTTCAACTTCGTCAATCGAGTCAAGGCCTTTTGACCGCGCTGCTTCTGCCACTTCGTAGCCTTGTTTTGTTTTTTGCATTAGTGTCCCAAAGTAGTTTTTTATTTCTTTGGAGCCGATGATTCTGTCGGTTGAGAAGTTGTAGTCGACCATGCAGTAAATATGGTTTTTGACAATAATATGTTTATTGAATTTTAGTGGGGGGATTTGTGGGTTGCTTGCATTGAAGAGGGATTTGATTGCATAGAAAAGTTTTTGAATCAATAAGCAGTTGTTTAAATAGTGATACTTAAACAGTTGTTTAAACAGCAATAGATTAATAGTTGTTTAAACCGCAACAACGTTAACCGTTTTTGGCAGTTGTGTTTTTGTTTTCCGCAGAGAGGTTTTTGTTATGAGGGTTTCAACGACAATTGTGTTTTTTTTAGTGATATTTGTTGTGGCGGTTTTGCTGTTTGCTTTTGACGCTCCGTCTTACGATGTGTATTTGAAGGAGGCTGATTCGGTGTTTTTGGACAAGGACACAGGCAGGTTTGTTGCGCCTCTTACACTTAAGAATACTTCAAACCAGTCAATGGACTGCACTCTCAAGGCTTCAACCGAAGTTGCGTATGTCAGTGAAAAAACAGGTGTATTTGAAGTGTCTCTGGAGCCGGGTCAGGAACAGCCGATAAAGATATTTTTTTCCAGGCAACCTGAACAGGGAAAGATTGATTTTAATTTTGGGTTGGACTGCCCTTTTAAGCTTACAAGGCATTACACTAAAAAAATTGAGTTGTATAGTCCGCCTTCAATATTTTTTGAAGTGCGGTTTCCAAAGGAAGTATACGAGGGCACCAGTTTTGAACTTGGCGTGAGCGTTGAGAATTTCGGAAACAGCTTGGTTGAATTTGAAGTGAAAGCAAAAGAGGTTGATTCAATCGGGTTGGTTGAGTTTTTTGATGTCCAGAAACTGGATATTTTGAGAACCGGTGAAACGTTTTCAGCCAGCATTCCCGGAAGGTCTTTTCTTGGCATGGATGGGGTTTCAAGAGTAAAGGTGACTGTTTATTCAGACGGGAGTGAAATAGAGTCTGAGTCGTTTGACATAAGGGTTGTGAAACACTGATTTGAACGGTTCAGTCAGTTTTTGCCAGCGCTTTGTTGAAGTTTATTTCAGTCAGCTTGAATGATTTCAGGTCAAGCACAGGGACTATTCCCGGGGTTGGGTCAAAGTTCATTTTTTCCTGCAGGGGTGTTTTCAGCTGCCAGGTTCCGACGTTCATCATGAATGTTCCGTGGTACATTTCATAGTCGTTTTTGTGCACGTGGCCCATGAGCAGGATGTCAGGCACGTCTGAAATGGACAGGTAGTCGGTTTCTTCCATGGTTATGGGCTTGTTGCCGTAAGTGAGCGACAGGTTTCGTCTTTTGAGCATTTCACGCATTGCTTTTGTCGGTTTTTCGTATGATGCGTCTGGAAACTCTGCTATTACAGGGTCAAGTGATGTCCCGTGATACATGATGGTTTTTACTCCGTGGGTGGTTACGGTTACGGGACTTCCGACCATGTGGATGTTTTTGAAACCGTAAAGCTCTTTCAGGAATTCTTTCGGGACAGCCGGCTGCGGGTCAGCGACACGTACGGCGTCGTGGTTTCCCGGCCCTATTATGATTTCTATGTGTTCGGGAAGTTCTTTTATGTATGATTCAAATTCTTCGTATTGCCTGTAGATGTCAGGTGTTTCGAGTTCTTTTTCCTGCCCTGGAAAAATCCCTATTCCGTCAACGAGGTCTCCTGCAATGAACAGGTATTTTATTTTGCCCACCATTTCGCGGCTTTTTTTTGACCCGCAATCGTTGTTCAGCCATTTTATCATTGTGTTGAATTTGTCTTTCATGAAAAGTTTTGAGCCGATGTGAAGGTCGCTTGTGAAAGCCGCAAGCACTTCTTCTTCCGAGCGGTTTCCTTTTCTGAACGGGATGTCAGGCCAGAACACTTCGTTGACAAGCAACAGGCCGCCGCTTCCAATCATCCGTCCTTTTATTGCGATGACGTCGTCGAGAAGTATTTGTTCTGCAATGTCATTGTTTTTTTCAAGCACGAGCGCTGCAGCGCTTCCGGTGGGGTCTTCTATTTCAATCAGCATGTGGTTGTTTTTTGTCCTGCGTTTTCCGGAAACCATTGCGATTAGGGTTGTGTCTTTGTTTGGCGGCACCCTGTTGAGGCGGTCAAGCTCTTTTATTGATCCAAGGCTGCTTCTGTTTTTGAGTATTTTTGCAAGCTGTTCGTATCTGTTGTTGAAATATCTTATAAAGTCCTCTTTTTTCCCTTCCCCTCTGGATTTGCCTGTGACGTCTGTTTTTTCATGTATTGTCAGCTGGCTTTCAATGTCTTTTGCAGCGGGCCTGAAAGAGGTTTTTTCAACGCGGGTTTTCCCCGGGGTGAGCGTGGTTTGTTTTTCATTGTCTTTTACCGCGTGCACGTCTTGCGCAGTTACCACTGCCTTGCTTGTGTCTTCTGCAAAATAGTCTATGATTTTTTTGAAGTTTTCTTGTGTCTTGAGGCTTTCAAGACCGTCTTCTGTCAAAATCACTGATTTTTCCAAGGCATAGGCAAGCACTTGTTTTTCAAGGTTTTCTTGTGAAGTGTCCTGCAAGTTTATCACTCGGCTTATTCCAGGTGTTCGCTGTTGTTATTTTGTTGCTTCAAGATTTCATTGCTTCAAGCCCGGATACCATGCTCCATATTTGTGTGCGCGTGTGCATGGGCATGTTTACGTCGTTGCTTACTTCGTCCAGTAAGTATATTGCCGAGGTAACTTTGACTGAAAGTTCTTCGTTTTCCTCTTTGAGTTTTTCTTTTGCTTCTTTTACTGCTCTCCTGATGTTTCTTGGAACAGAGTTGTCTTCTTCGACTTCGCTCATGAAGTTAATCATGCTTTTTAGTCTGTCATCCATATAGTCACCTCTGATGGTTTTAATAAAAAAAGTTTTGAAATATTTTTTTGTGCCTGTATTACAATGCACTTCATGTCTTTTAATGATGTGTTATTTGATCCTGATCTTCAACGCGTTTGATTCTGATTTTCACTGACTGTGTTTTTGTTTTTGAAGTTGTGTTTTTGTTTTTGAAGTTGCGTTTTGCTTAACCGGACTTTTTGCGATTTCCCGCCCAGAATGCATATTTTCTTTTTTAGGTTTTCAATTGACGGGCTGCTTTTTTGGGATGTCTCAATTATGGGCTCATCAAATTCTTTTTTGCGTTTTTCAAGTTCTTTCGGGCCGATTATGTCTGTTTTGCTGAAAACAAGCAGCATTGGCATCGGGAAACTTTTTTTTATCTCTGAAAAGAGGGCGAGTTGTTTTTCGCAGCTGAACCCGCAGGTTTCAGTGGGGTCAAAGACAAATATGGCTGCGTCTGCAAGGTGTCTTATTGCGGAAACTGCCTGGAGTTCTATTTTGTTTCTTTCCTTGTTCGGCCTGTCAAGTATTCCGGGCGTGTCAAGCACCTGAAATTCTGTGTAGTCGTATTGAAATTTCCCTATGAATATCCTTTTCGTGGTGAACGGGTATTTTGCAACTTCCGGCGAGCTCCCGGTGAGGTTTATCAAAAGTGTGCTTTTCCCGACGTTCGGCATTCCTGCAATGACAACAGTGAAAAGGTCTTCGTTTAAGTGCGGTGCGATTGAAAGTTCTTTTGCGCATTTTATAAGGAAGTCAATGTCGTCTTCAAGGTCCATGAAAAAAGAGCTCATTCTTCCGTAAAACCGTTTGCGTTTCACTTCGCATTCTTTTGCGTTCCGTGCGTGTTTGACTCCTTTTACATACCTGTTTCTTAAGTTGAACATGTTTTTTTCAGTTGCAGCAGCATGGTTTAATGCCTGCCTGAATTTGTCCGCGTCTATCTGGCTTTCCACAAATTCCCTGTAAAATTCGGGAAGCTCGTTTATCATGGGGGTTTTAAGCACTATGTTTTCAAGCTCTTTTTTTGACACGGCATAGCTTCTTTCAATGCGCAGGGTTTCAAGCCTTTTGGCCCTGTCGATGAATTTTGTGTGGGCCATTTTCTCGCGTATGTGGTCAGTGTACTTTGACGCTTCTTTGAATGATTTGTCAAGTATGCCCTGGGCCTTTAGCATGATCGGTATTTTCATTCAGGCACCCTCGTTTCTGCTTTTTTCCCTGATTGTTTTTGACGGCTTTTCAATTTTGTCAAGAAAATGTTTTTTTACGGCTCCGCACGACCCGCATGTTATAAGGAGGTGTTTTTTCGGCTTTGAGACAATCCTGACAGTTGCGTTTTTCCCAGGGATGATCGGCGTATTGCATTTTTTGCAAAATGATTGTTTTTGTTTTTTAGTCAGCCGTTCGTTGTATTTTGAGCTTATTTTCCTTGCAATCTCTATGTATCGCGCCGCTCTTTTAGGGTGTGCTTCAAGCTCTTGTTTTGAAAGGTCAAAAAGTATTTCGATCCTTTGCCTTGCGATGTCCTGCACCACTTTTGGTTTTGCGCGCCTTTCCATGAATTAATATGGGAAAAGGATTTAATTAAGGGTTCACAAACTAAGTTATGCCAATTATGTCAAAAAAGTTTTCCTTGAATGGCGGAAAAAACTCCGAGTTGCTGAAACAGGTTGTTGCAGGTGTTTTTGCCCTTGCAATCTTTGGTTTTGCAGTTTATTTTTCCTTTGGGCTGGATTTTTCAGGGTTTGCTCTTGAATATGGTTATCTCGGGGTTTTTTTGATTTCCGTTGTCGGAACTGCGACAATATTGTTTCCGGCGCCGTATACTATCGCGCTTTTTTTCATGGGTTCTCTTCAGAGTTTTGACCCGTTCCTGCTTTCACTGGTTGCCGGGTTTGGCGCTGCTGTGGGTGAGTCGGCGTCGTACTTGGTCGGGTTTGCAGGAAGGAGGCTGGTGCCTGAAAAGCACAGGGAAAAAATTGAGCCGTACCGCAGGATTTTTGAAAGGCACGGGTTTGCCGCGATATTTGTTTTTTCCGCAACGCCTCTCCCCGATGATCTTTTGTATATTCCTGTGGGGATGATGAAATATCCTTTCGCCAAGTTTTTCCTTGCGGCTTTCGCGGGAAAGACGCTCATGAGCGCAGTGATAATATATTCCGGTTTTTATTCTCTTTCGCTTGTGAACGGGTTTTTCGAGGGGTTTTCGCTTTTGACTTTGCCGGCACTGGCAGGCATTGCAGCGGCTGTTTTTTTGATTGCTTTTGCTTTCAAGAAGTTTTTTTCACACGTGCGTGAAAAGTAAGGAAAAGCAGTGAATTTTTCAGGCGCGAAGAACAGGATTGATTTCTAAAAAGAGTTTTGTAGAAGTCATTTATAAATGGTTATGTATGGGCTGTATCTGGGTGGTTTTGCCTCGGGATAAAAGGAAAATTGCTCAGCTCGCAATTTTCCCAAATTTTCTCCGCTACTCTCCGAAAACTTCTTTTATCCCTGATGTTATACACAATTGAATTTTCATTAGTCTAAATCTCATTCTTCTTTTAGAAAAAGAAGCAAAAGAGGAGGAGTCCAGATGCTACGCACATATAGTCTTTTGTTTCACAAAAGAAATACATTCATATTATGAATATTTACCCAAAACGAAACATTTAAATAGTTTAATGCATATATATTCGTAATTAAACAAGGAGGAAAAACAAAATGCCAAACAAAGATGGAACAGGACCTGAAGGAAAAGGATCAAAAACTGGGAGAGGATTGGGAAACTGTGCTGGAGAAACAAAGAATACAGACAACAGACCCTTAAATCGTGGTATCGGTCGTAGATCTGAGCGAGGTCAGGGAAGAGGAAGAAATGCCTAGACCTTGTAAGAGAAGAAGAATTAGAGGAAATCCTAATTCTTCTTATTTTAAACCAGTAGGAATACGAATGATTGATTTAAAAGAATCTGTTTTAAATTTATCTGAATTCGAATCAATAAGATTAGTTGATTTAAATGATATTACTCAAAAAGAAGCAGGAAAACAAATGCAAATTTCACAGTCAACATTATCAAGAATCCTCAAATCTGGAAGAAAAAAAATAGCAGATGCAATAATAAACAGTAAGGCAATAAAAATTGAAAGGTATGAAACAAATACCAAAAATTTAGAAATTATTGAAAATAAATTAGATCACTCAAATTAAGGTTTAACCCCTATTGATCAAATCATGAAATTTAATCCCAATATTGTTTTTACATTAGGCATAGGACAAAGAGCAATAAAGTTATTTAATGGAAAAGGAGTAAGACTTGAAACGGGGATATAAAACTGTAAAAGATGTTATTGAGAATATGAGCAATCTTAAAAAATTAAACTCGGGATGTGAGTATTAAATGAAAAATAATACTTTCAGACAAGCAGTAATAAAAGCGGGGAAAGGATTATGGGGAGCATTTCCAATGATTTTAGGAACAATTTTACTTATAAGCCTAATCTCTACTTTAATTCCTAAATTATTTTATACAAATGTATTTAGCAAAAATATTATTTTAAATTCTTTTATTGGTAGTTTAGTTGGGAGTATTTCTGCAGGAAATCCAATAACAAGTTATATTTTTGGTGGAGAACTTTTAACTCAAGGAATTAGTCTTTTAGCTGTCACTGCTTTTTTAGTTGCATGGGTTACTGTTGGATTAATACAACTACCCGCAGAATCAGCAGTATTAGGGAAAAAATTTGCTTTATTAAGAAATGCTAGTTCGTTCATCTTAGCAATGATTGTAGCTATAATCACAGTATCAATTTTAGGAGTATTATAAATATGGGCATAAAAAATAAATTCAAACAAATTTCAGGAGCAGGGTATTTTTTAATAGGCATATTAATTGTTTATCTCATTTTATTTTTTATTAGACAGGACTTATTCTTTTCGAGTATAAACTTTTTTTATAATATTATTTTAAAAATAATTCCTGTTTTCATTTTAGTTTTCATTTTAATGACAATTACTAATTACTTTATAACTCCAAAGTTTGTAATAAAACATCTTAAAGAGAAAGGAATAAAAAAATGGGTTTTTGTTATTATTGGAGGGGTTTTATCTACAGGGCCAATTTACATGTGGTATCCTTTTTTAGCAGATTTAAAAAATAAAGGATTGAACTATGGGCTTATTGCTTGCTTTCTATATAATCGGGCAATTAAAATTTCTTTGTTGCCTTTGGCCATAATCTATTTTACTTGGCAGTATATCTTAGTTTTATCTTTTGTTATGATTTTTATTTCTATCATTCAAGGCATAATAATAAATAAATTAATGGATAATAAATAAATTAATGGATAATAAATAAATTAATGGATAATAAATAAATTAATGGATAATAAATAAATTAATGGATAATAAATAAATTAATGGA
>JAGGVJ010000025.1 GCA_021158055.1 Candidatus Iainarchaeum sp.
CCACCAGCACCACCAAAACCAGCACCACCACCACCAAGCGAACTAGTAACACCCTTACCAGCACCACTCGAACCAGAATACCCCTTACCATTCACACTAATCCTACCACCAGACTCAACAGTCAAATCAGCAGAATTAAGAGAAACGTTCCCGGTTATTTTACCTCCGGAGCGAACAACAGCAGAACCACCCATATTCACTTCAAAGCTCTGACCTGCACTGGCCTGCAAATCCCCACCGCTTTGGATAACCAGATTACCAGAACCGGCAATAACATCGCTGTTAACATTTTGAGAACTGCTGACATAACAAGTAGTATCCAAAGAACCGGAATCACAGTGGAAAGCAAACACAAACTCAAAGGAAAAAGATAATATTAAAAAAAACAGACAGAATAACTTCCACTTCATCACAATTACCCGTAATCATTTGCTAATTATCATCAATCAACCATCATTTTTAACAAATCATATAATACCTGCATCAATTAAATAAACTTAAGAATAATAAACATTTTGATTTTAATGCGGAGTCTGGAAATTATTTTTACCTGATTTAAGTTCTTTTCATAGCTGGATTATACATCCTTAGAATATAAAGCTCGGCAACAATATGTTTTAAAGTCAAAAAGTAGCATATTCTCTAGATATCACAAATGAGACACCTGATCAACTACATAACCTGATCCTAAACTAATTGATTACATGAAATACATCGTCGTCTTCGGAGACCACAACGCAACAGCGTTTGTTGAACTCAAGTCCACGCTCGGGGATAACTACCCGGACGCTCAGATAATTCACCTGGACAAAAAATTTGCAATAATTGACGTCAAAAAAAACTTTAACTGCACAGGTTTTCAATTTAAACTTGCAAACTCCCTGAAAATCGGAGAACTGCTTTTTTCAGAAAACAACTTCCACGGTTTTCTTTTATCCCTCAGAAAAAAAACTGTCCCGCTTGAAATTTCCGGTGAACACAACTTGTTTTCGGTTTCAGTGCACGGGTTCAAACCGGAAAAAACACGGCAAGTGCACAGGTCCTGCGCGACAACCCTGAAACAAAATTTTTCTGAAAAAGGCCTGCAGACAAAATACTTTGAAAAAAAACAACCGGCAAAACAACAACTCAACTCAACTCCTGCAGAAGTTTTTTTAAAAAAACTTGTCGGAAGAGAACTCATTGTCTGCAAGGCTTCAAACAAATACTTTGCCTTCAAGCTGGCTGCTGCCTTAAACCCGTTCCGGTACAAAAAACTGGATGACTCAAGACCTTTCCAGCGCCGGTTGCTCAACACCCCGCCGAGAATATCCTCTCTTTTGATAAACCTCCTTTGCATGCATGAAAAAGAACAGTTCCTTGACCCATTTTGCGGTTCCGGAACCCTGCTTCTGGCTGCAAGGCAACTGGGGATGGATGTCTTCGGATGCGATACAGACAAAACCTGCGTGAAGGGCTCAATTGAAAACGTTGACTGGATAAACCAAAAAACAGGCGCGTCAAAAAGCATAAAGCAAGGGGATGCCACAAAACTCAACGAACTGTTTGAAAAAAACTTTTTCAACGGCGTTGCATGCGAACCGATTCTTCTTCCGCCGATCAAACAAATCCCTTCTTCAAAAGAACTTGAAAAAGCAATTGAAAAACTAAAACCCGTTTATTTCGGGTTTTTGGAATCAGCGCACACCGTGATGAAAAAAGGCGCAAGGCTCTGCGTTGTTTCACCATACATACGCACTTCAAAAAAAGACGTGTTTTTGGACCTCTCAAAAAAAGCAAGTCAAGTCGGGTTCAAAACCGTTAAACTGTTAACTGAAAAAGAAGCAGGATTCTTCAAACAACAAGAAGAGTACTTGCTTGATTTCAGCAAAAACCAAAAAATACGGAGAATGATTTATGTCTTTGAAAAAAAATAATCCCGCTGAAAACAACGCCGGTGACTCAAAAAAATGGGTTTTTGACAAACAACTGCACAAAAAACTTTTCCTGAAATCAGCTGCAGTGTACGCACTTGCGCTCATTGCGGGTTTTCTGGTGTCTTCAGTTGTAATCCACGGTGAAAGCCAAACAGACAAAAGTTACACTGCCCTTGCTTCTGTTCTGCCGCAGACCATTTTCTTTGACTTGACCGCGTTTCTTTCGGTGCTGCTCGGAAAACCGGTTTCGATAGCTGCATCAGTGTTTCTTGTAAACACAAGCATGGTCTTTTTCCTGTTGATTGCAGGCCCCCTTGCCTCAAAAGCAGTGACAAAACTGCTGAAATCCTCTGACTTCAAAGCAGATAAATCAGGCAAACCGCTGATTTCCTTCATTACTCCCGACTCTGTAAAAAAACTGGCTTCAGACATCAACTCGCTGGTGCTGTTTGTGTTTCCGGCAATGCACCTTGTGCTTTCCGGTTTTTTTCTGGGTTACTTTCTTTTTGTTGACGCGGTCTTCAACACCGCTGGATTCAGCGCAATTTACCTTGGGGCAATTTTTTTCCTTGCATTTGAACTCGCCGGCTTTTTCAACGCCACCGCCTACGCGCTTGCGCCATTCAAAATTGCGCGGAAACACACACAGGAAAACATTGTTTTTTCACTGCAAAACAACTACTTTTTCTCCAAAAGTTTTGCAAAAGTGTTTTTTGTGTCGGCTGCTTTGATGCTTGCAGGGGGCATTCTTGAATCGGTTTTCTTGCTTGCCTGAAAATTTTTGCCTGCGTAAAAGATTGACAGAAATGCTTTTATGTAATACCGGCACAATAATTAAACAACCAAAAGCAAACAACAAACCGAATCAAAAGCAAACAACAAACCAACAGCATAACCTAAACTGGCTATTAAATTGAATTTTTAGACTATCAGTCAGACAACTTGGGCCCATAGCTCAGTCAGGTTAGAGCGCGAGTCTTATAAGGCACGCTCTAATACATTCGGCACAATGCCGAAGACAGCTCGTAGGGAAAGCAGGA
>JAGGVJ010000033.1 GCA_021158055.1 Candidatus Iainarchaeum sp.
ATTTAGTTAACGCATTCAAAAACAACACCTTAATTGCATTTTTCCCCTTTCAATCAAAAAATCCACTGAATCTGCACAGTAAAACACAAATAAAGTAATTAAAAAGGCATACTAAAAAGTATCGCTGAAACAACAACAAAACTAAAAAAACAAACCTTTAAAAAACATTTAAATAAAACTTCAACAGAATTAACTATAGCAAATTAACTATTGTTAAGAATTACTAAACAAAACATTAAATCAACACAGCGGTGAGCAATTGAAAGGACAAATGCCACAGGAAATCGAAGTCTGGTACATACTCCCTGCAATAAAACGAGGGATTGCAATTGAACTGGTTTCAAAGGGGTTAAAGCAAAAAGACATCGCAAAACTTCTAAAAGTCACTGAAGCAAGCGTCAGCAACTACCTGAAATCAAAACGCGCAACAACAATTAAATTCAACAAAATTGTCGAATCCGAAATAAAAAAATCAGCCGAAAAACTGCTTTCTGCAAAAGAAAACCACACAAACAAGGCCTTGATTGAAGAACTCCAGCGAATCTGCGCAATAATCAAAGATGAAAAAATACTGTGCAAAGCCCACAAACAGTTTGATTCTTCAATTTCAAAAAACTGCTGCATCTGCAAAGATATTAATCATTGAATAATATTGCAAATTACAAAACAACAACACAAAAACAACATTGTGAACAAAAAAATAAAACCCAAATAAAAAAAACAAAACAAAAATTCAAAAAAAATCTTTTGGGGGAAATCAAATGAGAGTTTACCTGGACCACGGCGCAACAACGCCGACAGACGAAAAAGTAGTTGAAGCAATGCTTCCATACTTTACAGAAATTTTCGGAAACCCATCAAGCATCCACGAATTCGGACGCGAGGCAAACAAGGCAATCCAAAAAGCACGGGAAACAATAGCTGCAAAACTGAATGCCAACCCAAGCGAGATCCTGTTCACTTCAGGGGGGACCGAGTCCGACAACCTTGCGATAAAAGGAACTGCCACGGCAGCCAAAGATGCCGGGCGCGGGAACCACATTATCACTTCAAAAATCGAGCACCCTGCAGTGCTTCGCTCGTTTGAGGCGCTTGAAAAAGAAGGATTCAAGGCAACTTACTTGAACGTGGACCGGGAAGGGTTCGTTGATCTGGAGCAGCTAAAAGAATCAATCACAAATGAGACAATTCTTGTTTCAGTCATGCACGCAAACAACGAAGTCGGAACAATCCAGGACATTGACGAAATCGCGAAAATATGCAAGGAAAACAACGTGATTTTCCACACCGATGCAGTGCAGTCGTTCACAAAAGTCCCGCTTGATGTTCAAAAAATACCTGTGGATCTTGTTTCCATGAGCTCGCACAAAATACACGGGCCAAAAGGAGTCGGGGCACTATATGTGCGAAAAGGGACACCCTTGAAAAAACTAAATGACGGCGGAGGACACGAATTCGGAATGCGCGCGGGAACAGAAAATGTCACCGGATTCATCGGTTTTGCAAAAGCAGTCGAGCTTACAACAGAAAACGAAATCACTGACATTGCAAGAATGCGCGACAAATTCGTAAACACAGTTCTCGAAAAAATTCCGGATGTGAAACTAAACGGGCCAGGCATCAGCGAAGGAAAAAGGCTTTGCAACAACGCAAACCTGTCATTTAAAAGAGTTGAAGGAGAAAGCATTCTCATGCGCCTTGACGCGCTCGGAATCGCGGTTTCAACAGGTTCCGCGTGCTCTTCAAAAAGTTTAAAGGCAAGCCACGTCTTAACCTCAATGAATATTGACCCCCTGCTTTTGCACAGTTCGCTCCGCATCACACTCGGGCGCGAAAACACAGACGAAGAAATTGATTATACAATCGAATCACTTGAAAAAGTAATTTCAGACCTCAGATCAATAAGCCCGTTGTGAACCAGACAGCCAACGGAAAACCTAAAAAACAATTTTGAAGACAAAAAACAAAAAGAAGTGATTGAATGGACGAATACAACGAAAAAGTAATGGCGCTTTTCAAAAACCCGCACAACATGGGTGAAATCAAAGACGCTGACGGAATCGGCAAAGTGGGAAACCCAGTGTGCGGCGACCTCATGTACGCATATATAAAAGTCAAAAACAACATTATTGAAGACATAAAAATGAAAACTTTCGGTTGCGTTGCGGCAATCGTGACCTCTTCAAAAATGGCTGACCTTGTCAAAGGCAAAACACTTGAAGAATCCCTCAAGATCACAAAACAAGACATTGCAGACGAACTCGGTGGACTTCCGCGGGAAAAAATGCACTGCTCAAACCTTGCAAACGACGCGCTGCGAAAAGCAATAGAAGATTACAATGAAAAGAAAAATACAAAATGAAAACTCAAAGAAAGAAAAATGCCTCAACAAAAAAAGCGCATAACACAAAAAATGAAACTAAAAAACAGAAAAATAATCACAAAAGGCATTATCCATGGAAATCGGACAAAAAAACCACAAATGTGTCGGAAACACAAGCATGTTTGAAAACGCTCTTGAAGAATTCAGCCACGCTGCAGAAAAAATAAAAATTGACTCAGACGTGCTTGAAATGCTCACGCAGCCAAAAAGAGCAATTGAATTTTCCATTCCCGTAAAAATGGATTCGGGAAAAATCAAGGTGTTCATCGGATACCGGATCCAATTCAACAACCTGCTCGGCCCCATGAAAGGGGGAATCAGGTTCCACCCGAAAGTGTGCGCAGACGAAGTCGAGGCACTGGCTTTTTTGATGACCTGGAAATGCGCGATTTCAGACATCCCGTTCGGCGGGGCAAAAGGAGGGATTGTAGTCGACCCGAAAGAACTTTCAAAAAGCGAGCTTGAAGCGCTGAGCAGGGGATACATGGCTGCAGTCGCGCCGTTTATCGGGCCGAAAACCGACATTCCTGCGCCGGACATAAACACAAACGCACAAATCATGGCCTGGATGTCAGACGAATACAACAAAATAGCCGGGCAAAACGAACCCGCCGCAATCACCGGAAAACCCATTGTCTTAGGGGGCTCGCTTGGAAGAGACACTGCAACAGGGCAAGGCGGAATTTTCGCATTGCTTGAAGTTGCAAAAGTAATTGACCTGCCGGGAAAAACCGTTGCAATCCAAGGGTTTGGAAACGCAGGAAGCAACTTTGCAGAAATACTTGAAAAAGAAGGCAAATTCAAAATCGTGGCAGTATCGGATTCAAAAGGAGGGATTTATGACCCCGACGGGCTTGATATTTCAGAACTGATCCGGCACAAAAAAACAACAGGCCGTGTGTCAAGATTCAACAACTCGCAGGAAATCACAGGCGAAGAACTCCTTGAACTCGACGTTGACGTGCTTGTGCCGGCAGCCCTTGAAAACCAGATCACAAAAGAAAACGCGGACAAAATCAAGGCAAAGCTCATAATTGAGCTTGCAAACGGACCGACTACTTTTGAAGCAGACGAAATCCTGTTTAAAAACGGAAACATTGTGGTTCCGGACATTTTTGCAAACAGCGGGGGAGTAATAGTAAGCTACTTTGAATGGGTGCAAAACAACACCAGACACTACTGGAGCGCTGAAGAAGTGCACGAAAAACTCAGGGAAAAAATGACATGCAACTTCAAAAGGCTCTTTGAATACTCAGAAAAACACAACATAAGCTTCAGGACATCAGCATACATCCAGGCAATTGAAAAAATGATCGAAGCAGTGAAACTTAAATAAAAGCCTGACTTTAACTGAACATAACCAACTACTGCCAATCAGGTTTTTTCCAGTACCAGATACACAACCCTTTTTTTCGGATTGTCCGGGTTGTCTATTATTACCTCACCTGTCAATCCCATTCTTTTAAACCGCCAGAAAATTGAATCAAACTCTTGTTCTGAGCGCGGGTAAAACTGGATTCCTGCCTTTCCTCCTTTTTTAAGCAGTGAATGGATTCCAGACGCCACTTTTTTTATTTCGTTTTGGTCCTTTATCCACTGCAATGCAGAAACAGACACAATAAAATCAAAACTTTCCTTCTCAAAAAAATCTTTTACGTCACGCATGTCTCCCGTGACTGCAACGAGACCACGCTGCTTTGCTTTTTCAACCATTTTTTCATTCACGTCAAGGCCTGTCGCATCAAACTCCAACTCTTCCAGAAGCTCTGTTGAAAAACCGACTGCACAACCGATGTCAAGCACTTTTGCAGGGGGTTTTGCCTGAAGCAGATCAATGATTCTTGAAGTGATTTTTCTCTGCGTTCTTTTCATGTGAGCAGACTGGTCGTGTTTTTCAACCTCTTCAGTTGTGTAATAATCGCCGGGAGAAGCGCATAACTCTTCCGGACGCTCTATTTTTACAGACCACCCTGAATCTTTTTTTCCGGAATTTCTCTTTTCACGCAAAGACATCTTTTTTCAAACCCCCGTGACAACATAATTCCATGTTGCAAACAAAACAAAAAAACAACTTTGAGCCAAGCTCAAAAATCAATATGCAAATCCTTGGCTTTTTCTATTTGTCTTTAGTTAAAGAATCTTTTTCAGGAAAATATTTTTTAGGGGTTTCAAATGAACCCAATGGCTTGTCAGACAAACCAGCATCATCTTTCTTTTTGGCAAAAAAACGGTTTTTTAAATCAAAAACCTTTTTCTTTGCAGCTCCAGCCCCTCTGTTTATCAAAGCAAGTCTGCCGGGTTTTTTTGGTTCAGGCCCTGCGCCTTTGAAAAACCCTTTTTGTTCGGCAGGGGTTTGAACTTCTTTCTTCAAGGCGCTCAAATTGGAAACTTCCTTGTTCTGGTGCTGAACATCTGTTTTGGTTTCAAAATCCGGCTTGAACCCGGTTTGTCCGGGGCTGTCTTTTGACTGAAACAGTTCCTGGCTTTCCCTTTTCACAAACTGATATGACTGATAGCCATCACCATGCGACTGCGGTTTTTGACTGCTTCCCCCCGTTGCAGGCATACCCTGGCCCTTGTTTGACGCTGTGTTTTTGACATCATTTGGAACAGCGCCTTGAGACGGTTTCGGCACAACGCTTTCAGACGGTTTCGGCACGGCGCTTTGAGCCTGCTCTGCGATGATATCACGGATAGCACCCGCACTTGGCACAGCAGGGCTCTTTGCAGAACTTTCTTCAATGTTCCTGACACTGTCTGCTGCAAGGCTTTGGCTTGATTTGACTGCAAAACTCCTGTCGGTTTCCGGCGGAACGGCTTTGGAAACCTCACGGAAATCTTTTTCAAAGCTGTCAAGTGAAATGCCTGTGCCGGAAGAATCCCTGCCTTTTCCTGCGGGCCTGTCAAACACATCCTTTTTTGACCTGTCAACAAACTTATCCATGGACTCCAGACCTTTTTCAGTTTCTTCCTTTATTTTCAACATGCGTTCCCTGGCTTTTTTTCTCCCGTAAAAAAAGAGCAGTTTGTCTTTTGCCTTGAAGCCAAGAACCACAAGAACAATCAAAGCGATCGCTGCAACAGCAGGCACAGCATAAGACATTGCCTGCGAGATGTCAATCAAAGGAACAGGCTCCTCGTCTTTGCCCTGGCTTGCCGTGACTGTTGACTCAACCAGATTGCTGCCTTCAAGCACAACTTTTATCTTGGAGCTGTTTCCAAACTCGTCACTTATCTGCAACTGGTTTGTCATTTTGAGAAGGTAGCTTTCAAGCTCAAACTCAAAATTATCCTCTTTTCCGACCGCCTCCAAAGTCACGGTGTTTCCGTCCAGGTCAACCAGCTGGTTGCCGTACTTATCAAGAGGAATCAGCATTATTCTTTCAGGCGCATTTTCCTGATACCCGACTGCATCTTTTTCAATGAGAACAATCTTATTCCCTTCAAAATCCATGTCTGTTTTAAGCAAAATGCCTTCACCGTCATCTTTTGAAATCTCTTCAAACCTGTCAACCAAAGGAATATCCAGTTGAATCGTGTTTGCATTGAGTTTTTTGCCGTAGCCGTCAAACGCAGTTATCTCCAACGGCCACACAGTCATGTTTTTGTCAAACTCAAACCGCTTTGAAATGAAAAACCTGTTTGAATAATTTCTTTCCAAGGAATACTCTTTCTTTGAGGGTCCTGTCACAACCAGGTTTATCCCCTGGTCTTCAAACTCGTCACCCCTTAACTCAACAAGCACATCCGCATAATCCCCTCTTTTCACTCCCTTAATAGAACTTGGCTCAAAAACAACTATTAAAAACTCCCCCAACTCTTCCGCGTGCTTGAACTTGATTTCAGGCTGTTCTTCTTCAGGGTCTTCCTCTGCATCTTCAACACCGCCCGAAACAAGGTCTTCTTCCAAAAGTTCTCCGTCACCTTCTTCACCTGTTTCGCCGGAATCTTCCGGATCAGTGGGATCCACAGAACCGCTGCCTTCAGGCGTGTCTGTTCCAAAAAGCACCAGGGTCCTGACCGACTTGTTTTTGGCATTGTCAAACACAAACGAAGTGAGTTTCAGCAAAGACCCTTCTTTCAGTTCAAGGTCTGCAAGCTCGGTCGGAAGATTGTAAAAACAGGCGTCAGATTCGACTTTTGTAAAAACATCTGCCAAAATCTGCGAGTCAAACTCAAGCCTGAACCGGCACGAACTGACGCCGGAATCACTGTCCGAAACAACTGCTTTTATCTGGGCCGGAATTAACAGGTCCCGGCTTTCATTAAATATCCTTAAATCAAAATCCCCTGACTCTGTCAAAATCACATCAGGCGGTTTTGTGTCAAGAAAAATTGAATCGCACTTTTCACTGGTTTCCGTATCATCCTCGCTTCTGCATTTTCCGCAGACAGTTTTTTCTCCGTCGCTGTCCGGCAACACCCACGGATCACGAATACCTGAAGAAAGGAATAATTTTTCATAATTAATCCAGTCAGTGTAATCATCTCCACTGTTCCTGAAAGCGCAATCCACGGCACCGCGCGCACTTACCAGAAGATACACGTCGCGTGAATTGGTATGCTCCCTCCATTTACCGTTTATGTCAATGTTGAAATAAGTCGGGGAACCTGTAGAACCAATTGAAAAAGACTGCACTAACCTGTCAAGCTCGTCGCCTTCGTTATTCACGCAACTGATGGAAACTGACGGGTACTGCACTGAAAAAAACTTAAAAACTTCCTTGAATTCATAAACGCAGCCGTCTTCATCTTCGCTGCAGGTGCATTCCTCGTCATCACAATCACATCCGTCAACAGAATCACCGCAGTCCCGCTCCATTTCCAGATAGTCCTCTTTTGGCTTATTGTTTTCATACAACCTGCACTTTACCCCGTCACTGAAGTCTTTTATGCGCACAGTGCACGTTGTCATCGAATCATCATCAATGCTTGAGCAGTACTTGCTCACCAAAGACAAAACCTGCGGGTACTCCATGGTGTCTTTGGAAATCTTTGTTTTCGCGCCGTCTCCCGTATTTAATTCCGCGTCCGTGCAGCTGAAATAAACATAAAAATCATTTTTTGAATTGAAAGCGTAGTCATACTTTACGGCACATGAATCGCACGACGGCCAGACACTCACCGATTTTTTAGCTATCTGATCTTCATTAGCATTTTCCACAACAAACCAGCACTCGGTTACCTCTTCATTGTCTGAGACCTGCACTTCAAATTTTTGTTTTTCCCCGATCATGATCAGGGCCGGAGCCGTTATCCTTGAAACCACCGGCTCTTCAGCGTCATCCTTTACCCAGATAAGCTCTTTTTCAGCGCTTCCTTCATTTCCCTCGTTGTCAGTGCATGAAAAATACACAAAATAGCTTCCGATTTCATCAAACCTGAACGACTCGGACACTGTGCAGTCTGTACAAGGAGTTGAAACCGATGCCTTTTCTTCGGAAATCGGATTTTCTGAATTGTCTTCCACAACAAAAACACACCCGTCTATTCCCGAAGCATCGTTTGCGGTTGTCTGAAAAACAGTGGAGACATCGACCTGAACCGGCAACTCCATGTCAAGCTCTTCCACTGTGGGTTCCTTGATTTCGCTTCTGACCTCAAGCTCTGACTCGGAACCGCTTCTCGGGTTCATGTCCTTGTCAAGGCACCGGAAATACACTCCAAATGTGCCTGTCAGTTCAAAAGTGTAATCCGCACTCACCACCAAACCGGAAGCAGACGCAGGAATTGAATCAACCATGCTTGTGCCTCTCTTTATGCGTAATTCACACGACGGCGTATAGATAAGGTCACTTACCGTGGTCTGAAAAGCCACAATCTTATCAACTTCGACGGCCTCGCTTGTATCAATCGGCTCAATCAAGGCCTCTGCAGAAACACCTGCGAAAAAACACAATGCAAAAACTGCAAACAAGAAAACATGCAAAAAGTTGTTATTCCTGTTCACGTCACCTTTCAAAATCGTTGACTCCATAAGAGATAAAAAAGTACAATGCAATTTATATGTTTCACTCTTTTTCAGCAATAATATCTCGGATAATGCCAAAAAATATCAACACATCAATAAAAAACCAAAAAGAAAACCAAGAACGATATCTTTATATGGTTAATATTATTTTTGTCTAATCAATAATTAAAGTATTATTAAAGTATTATAAGAACGTAAAATAAGAACAACGTAAAAAACACAAATACAAAAATTATTTTACATCACGGTGATTTTTTGAGCACAAAAACCAACTTTTTTGTTTTTCTGACATTAGTTATTCTCATCCAGACAATCTCTTTTTCAAGCGCAGTGCCCGCAAACCCGACGCCATTTGAAATAATCCAGCCCGACGGAAGCACATTCATTGCAATACACCGCGGTGATGAAAAAAGAAATTGGTTTGAAACCGAAGACGGATACTCAATAACGCAAGACAAAAACAAATGGTGGACTTACGCTGAAAAAGCAAAAACCGGACAACTTATCTCAACTGAAAAAAAAGTCACCAAAATGACCCCGAATGAAAAATACATGGAAAAACACTTAATGCCAAAGAAAAAAAACATGGGCACAACAAAAACCCTGTCTCTTTTAAGCACAAACACAAGCTATTCTGCCGCAAACCTGTCAGGCGCCCCTGCGTCTGCACCTCTTTATGCAACACTGAACGGCACAGAAGAAGTCGTGGTGCTTCCAATAAGATTCACTGACACCGCACCCGACGCCGCCCACACACCCGCCCATTATAACTCGCTCTTGTTTGACTCCGCGCCAGGGGCAAACAGCATGACAAACTACTTCAAGGAAGTGTCATACGGCAACACCACCGTAACCGGAACCACCCTGGACTGGCTTTCAAGCACTCACACTCTGGCTTACTACGGAACAGATTACAACGGAGAAATTGACTCAGGAGAAACAGGCACAACACCCATTTATGAACTTGCGAGAGAAGCAGTGCAGCTCGCAGACCCGTTCATTAATTTTGCAGATTACGACAATGACGGGGACGGATACGTTGACCACGTCATAATAATTCACGCGGGCGCGGGACAGGAATCCCCACCAACAACATCAACTAATATTTGGTCGCACAAAGGGAGCATATATCCACCACCGGGAGAACTGGTTGACGGTGTGCGTGTTTTTGAATACACAATGCTTGCTGAAAGCTCACCGCTTGGAACTTTCGCCCACGAATTCACACACGACCTTGGAGCCCCGGACCTCTATGATTACGGGCACGACGGAAACCCGGTTGAAAGATGGTGCTTAATGTCTGCCGGAAGCTGGAACGGCAGCCCTGCAGGAAGCACACCCTCGCACATATCAGGATACTTAAAATATGATTTAGACGCAGACCCAAGCAACGGAATACTCGGGTGGGTAACTCCCGTGCCCGTGGCCTCTGACCAGACCATAACCGTAAATCAAACCGAAACCACCGCAACAAACTCACTCTACAAAATAGACATTGCAAACACAAACCAGTACTTCCTCATTGAAAACCGCCAGCAGACAGGTTACGATTCTTATCTGCCGGAAGCAGGGCTGATTTTCTGGCACATTGACAAAGACATGCCAAACAACAACGGCACCCCCAACAACCCTTATTACCGCGCGTGGGTTGAAGACCCTGGGAAAACAACATACAAACTCGGAGCCGCTTACTCTCAAAACGACGCGCAGACAAGTTTTACGTGGCAAACCGACCCGAACACCTGCTCAAACAGGTGTGAAACAATAATCAGCAATCAACCAGTAATCTCTTTTTCGTCAATCGGAAATGAATCATCAGCAATGCCCGTTACAGTGACTTTCACTACGCCTACAGCACTTTCAGCTTCAGTCAACACGCCTTCAACATCCTTTGAAACTATCAAGGGGACACCAACTGCCATAAGCGTTGAAATTACAAACGGCTACGGCTATAAAATCGTTGACGCAACAGTAACCGCTTCTTTTGACAACGGTGATTCTTCAGTCACACTCTACGATGACGGCTCGCACGGAGACGGCTCATCAACTGACGGGACTTACGCAAACATCTGGACTCCGGCAAACCCCGGAAGCGTAACAGTAACTGTACTGGCTTCAGACAGCGTTCTTGCTGACGGAAATGCAAACGTCTCCGGAACAATTACTGCACCGCAAAACATCCTTCTGGTAGACGATGACGGGGGCAACACATATGAAACATACTTTGAAAGCGCGCTCAATGCAGGAGGATACACTTATGATGTCTGGGACGTTTCAACAGGTGGATCCCCAACAGCAATAACACTGTTCAACTACGCGGTTGTTATCTGGTCAACATCAGACAAATGGACAGACACATTAACAGCAACAGACCAGTTCAACCTCTCAGCATATCTTGACGGCGGAGGGAGCCTTTTTCTTTCCGGACAAGACATCGGCTATGACCTTTGGGAACAATCAAACGGAACCGCCTTCTACACGGATTACCTTCACGCAGGATACATTGATGACGGGCTTGGAACCCCCGACATCGTGGGAGTCACAGGCGAACCACTCACTGAAGGGATAACAACCGGGACTTCAGAGATTTACGGCGCAGGCAACACATACCCAAGTGACATATCCCCTGCAGACGGGTTTGCCGCACCAATTTTCAAATACGATTCGCAGGCAGGCGCAACAGGCGCGCTGAAAATAGACAACGGGTCATACCAGATCATTTACCTTGCATTCAGCTTTGAAACAATGACCGACTCAGCAGACAAAAACCTGCTCATGGACAACGCAATGCAATGGCTTGACTCCAACACAGCACCAACAATGGACGGGCTTTCAGTGTCACCGGACCCGGTAAAAGGCGGCGGAAACGTGATTTTGACCGTTTCAAATCCGGCGGATGCTGAATCAGACAGCCTCGACTTATACTGTGCAACCACATCACCCGCGTCAGTGACAAACTCTGACTTCTGCTCTGACACCGGCAACGCTTCGCCCTACCCGGACATATCCTGCATCGGAACAGCACCGGCAGACAACGCGATTCACGCAATTTACTGCAGGCTATACGACGGCAAAGACTACTCAACCGAACAAACACCTTTCTTCCAATCAGATTCCGCTGCACCGACAACCGCGGTCGTTTCAGTCGCAGAAGACACAACACCGCCATACCTTGACGAAATGGATGACAGCGTAACAGACGTAATCATCTCAGGCGAAACAGACATGGCCTGCCGGTCCGGAACAACTGACCTGGCTTATTCAGGCATGGCACCGGAAAACGAATGCGAAATATCGGGAACGCAGGCAACATGCCACCTTGGAAACCTGGCTGAAGCAAACTATACATATCACATAAGCTGCCAAGACTGCCTCGAAAACGAGCAGACAGACACAGAAAACCTGGACATCTCTTTTGAAGTGGCATTCAATCCCATCCCGCAGCTGACACAGCTAGACAGCAACCCGTCCCTTGCAAAAGGAGGGCTGGACGTGACAATCACAGCCACTGCAACTGACTCAAATCTCGACTTGCTGGACCTGTACTGTGCAACGACCTCAAACGCAGGACAGTCAAACTCTGACTTCTGCTCTGACACAGGAAACACAAGCCCGTATCCAGACACAAGTTGTGTCGGAACAGCAGTATCTGATGACTTGAATCACACCATATACTGCAGAATCTTTGACGGAATAAACTATTCAAGTGAACTGACAACCCAGTACACCTCTGACTCCACAGCCCCCAACCTCAATGTGAGTGCAGTTCCGTCATTTTCAAGGGGAGAAATAACAATCAGTGCAGACGCAACAGATTCCAACATGGACAAAGTGAATCTGATGCGCGCAGACAACCCGGAAGTGATCTTTGACTCCAACTCAACCCCAAGCGGAAGCAATTACTCCCTAGACCTGAACACGACAGCAATTGCAGACGGAAACACCACCTTTATTGTGCAGGCAGAAGACACTGTCGGAAACACAAGCGAATCACAGTTCTGGACAGTCATAGACAACACAGACCCGGTTGTTGAAAACACCCTGGGCATTCCTGCAGAGTTCATTTCCGGAAGCGAAAACCAAACCTTTTCCATAAACCTGACTGAAGCAAACCTTGACCAGCCAAGCGTGAAAATATGGTGGCGCACCGGAACCACCCTGCCATTTAGCGACGTCAATGCAACCTGCAGCGGAACAAGCCCAAATTATGCATGTTCAGTTGACCTGAACTTAACCGGGGTTCCGGAAGGCACGCAAATACAATTCTACGGGACAGCAAAAGACCTTGCAGACAACAACACCACCGGAACACAGTCAACAACAGCAATAGACCGCACGCCTCCGACAGTAAACACCCCGGCAGTCGACATTTCATGCGTCGGAGAAAACAGCGTTGTGTTCGTCCCCCCTGCTTTTGAAACAAGCGCTGCCGCGTCAGACACAAACAGCTCAATTTCTTCATGCAGTTATTCCTTAAACAACGGAACCAGCTGGAACAACGCATCTTACCTGTCCGGAAAATGCACTGCAAGCGTCAGCGGGCAAAGCAACGGCGCAAACCTGTCAATAAAATTCAAAGCATCTGACCTGGCAGGAAACCAGTCAACCGGGTCTGATTTCAATGCAACGGTCGACTCAAGCGCGCCTGCCATAGCCGGCATTTCAGTCACTTATCCAGGAGGGGACACAGTTGCAGAAAACACGGAATCAATAGTCGTAAAGGCCACAATAACCGAAGAAACCTGCAGCGTCTTCTCGGTCACCCTCGACGCAGCGCCGATCGGCGACTCACCGTCAATTGCAATGAACGACTCGGGAACAAACGGGGACGAAACCGCCGGAGACAACATATACTCTGCAACAGCAACAGTTTCAGGGGTAACCAAAACGCAGACAATCAACATAACAATCAATGCACTGGATTCTCTTTTAAACCACTCAAAGGCAGACGTTGAAATTTCAGTCTACAAAAAAAGCAGTAGCAAAGGCAGAAGCAGTTCTTCCGGCGGGGGAGGGGGTGGAGGCGGCGGAACTGCCGGCTCGTCAATTGAAGGCATACACTTTTTTGAAATCGTAAAAGTGCCTGACAGGGTGAAAATCTCATCCCTGAAAAACAGCGGGTTCAGCTTTTCACTGACAAACATAGCCGGAGTGTCAATGAGCGGGCTTTCCGCCACCATCAAATCAAAAACATGCGAAGACTGCTTCTCGTTTGAAATAACAAAAGACCTGTCAAAAAAACACCTGCCATACACTCCGATTAAAGTCCCCGTGAACTTTTCTGTGAAAGAAGGAATTCCTGCAGGAGAATACGAAATAGAAATAGAGCTGTTTGTGGACACCGGAAGCAAAAACAAAAAAGCAGACTCCAGGAAAATAACAATCATTGTCCCGGGAGACAAGTCAAAAAGAAAAAAACCGGTAGTTGAGCGGGAAATTTACCTTGACAAGCAATACCTTGAAGACAGGTACGGGTTCGGGGAACTGTACGTGTACCCGAAATTTGAAGTGAGACTGATTGTAAAAAACGGCCCCTACAGAGTTGAAAACCTGAAAATAACAGAAACAATCCCAAAAGAAATACTTGAAAACGTAAACGATTTATTCACAGAGTTAAGAATAGATGGAAAAAGCGACATAGCTTACCTTAGCTCAGAATACCCGTTCACGGTAATTGACCCTGATCCAATCATTGAATTTGATCTCGGTTCAGCAGAGCCGTTTGAGGAAAAAACCGTAAGCTACATAATCAAAAAAGAAAGAATAGACACAGGCCTGTTTTCAAATCAGCCTGACATTGAGTACGACTCGCTTGAAATCATTAAACAACCGACTGCTGTTTGCGGTGACGGAACCTGCACTGCACCCGACGAAAATGCAACCGTCTGCCCGCAGGACTGCGCCACTGCGCCAAAGCAGACCCAGATAATCCCTGAAGAACCGGGGAAAAAAGAAGGCACAGGCCTGTGCGGAAACCAAACCTGCGACAAAGGCGAATCAGTTCAAAACTGCCCGCAGGACTGCCGGCAAACACAAACCAACCTGTTTTTCGGACCTGGCTTTTTGGTTGTTTTGGGCATCGGAGCAACACTGGTAATCTTTGCATGCGCAATGGTTGTTATTGCAGTAATCCTGAAAAAAAGCTATCTTGCCTCAAAGATAACCAACATAAAAAAAAGAAGGGGTAAAGTAACAGAAGAAATAAAATCCATGAGGCAAAAAGGTTACAGAAAACGCCGGATAATCTCGACTCTGCTGGCGGAAGGCCGCGACGAAAACGAGATAATAAGCGGTTTTCAATCTCTTCCAAAGAAAAAAGGAATACTTGAAAAAATAAGGGAATTCGTAAAAAAGAAAGGTTAGTCAAGCAGACATTCAACAGGAAAACAAAAAAAATGACTGCAGACAGGTTAACCAACCTTTAAAGCTTGCTTCAACCCAACCTTTAGACCATTGATTTCAGCCTGCTTACCCTGTCTTTTGTCGGAGGGTGCGTGCTCAAAAGCTTCATGAGATTGCCTGCTGCAAAAGGGTTCACGATAAACATGTGGGCAGTTGCCTCGCTCCCCCTCTTCATGGGCGCAACTGCTGCCGCGCCTTCAAGCTTTAAAAGCGCGTTTGCAAGAGCAATGGGATTGTGAATCGTTTTTGCCGCGGTCTTGTCTGCCTCAAACTCTCTTGAACGTGAAATGGCCATCTGGATAATGACTGCAAGCAACGGCGCGATTATTGCAATCACCAAAAGCTCAATAATGCCTGAACCGTTATCGTCGCTTCTTCCGAAACCCCCGAAAATCGCACCCCACCTTGCAACAATAGCCATGTAAGAAATGACTCCTGCAATGGTTGCCGCAATCGTGCTTATCAAAATGTCACGGTTTTTTATGTGGGCCATTTCATGGGCAATCACTCCCCGCAGTTCATCCGGGCTCAATACCTTCAAAATCCCCTGAGTCACTGCAACCGCTGCGTGTTTCGGGTTTCTTCCCGTTGCAAAAGCATTTGCTGACATTGTGTTCATGACATACACTTTCGGCTTTGGGATGCCTGCAAGCTGCGCAACTTCAGAAACCGTTGCATTAAGCTTCGGGTACTCTGAATCGGTTGCCTCTTTTGCCCCGTGCATGGCAAGCACAATTTTGTCTGAAAACCAGTAGGAACCAAAATTCATGGCAATTGCAAAAACAAGCCCGAAAAAAAGACCTGTCTGTCCTCCGGCAATTCCCCCGATTGCAATCAAAACCCCGCTTAAAAGACCAAGCAAAGCAACTGTTCTCACATTATTACCAAACATTAAAACCACTACCTTATCAATGAATTATACTGACTAAATGAATTGACATATAACTAACCCAATCATCTGATCACATTTAATAATTAAACATTTACTTGTTTTTAATAATTAACCACCATTTAAAACAATTTAAACACTGGAATAAAAGCAACAATAAACCTAAAAACAGAAGTGCATAAAAATTAATTGTTGCAGAATTCAAACACCGCGTCACTTACCGGCATACCCTACTGCTTTCTCTGAAAAACAACCATTGCAAGCGCAACAAGCGTTGCCGTAAAAAACCCTACTAAACCCATTCCCGGAACACTGCTTCGCACCAGTAAAGCAGGGGTTCCGTCAGACACTGCAAAAGGAGAAAAATTTGAAACTTTTGCGCAAAGAATATTTGCTTCAGTATCAATGCTGTAAGTGGAATTCTGCCACGTGGCACCGTTGTAATGCATTACTTCGAAATTTTCCTCGCCGGAATCATTTGTTATATCAAAATCACTGTAAGAAAAACAAGAAATTACCCCCTCGTTAAAACCCATTCCCTCTGTGTAAGTAGCAGTTGTCGAAAGATAAACACAACTTCCGCGGGCTAAAAACGACTCCCCGCATTCAAGTTCACGATCTGCAGTCAAAGTGCCTGCAACAGACACATTTGCAAACTGCACAGAAATATCTGTGCCGGAAACATTCACGTCAACCATTGAACCGGTCGGAACAGGCCCTGTTCCCAATATGACAGCACCCGCGCCTGAAAGGAAAACCACAAACGCTGCAAAAAACAAAAATAGCCTCAAAAAATCACTCACTCTACATTATATAATACACTAATTAAGAAATTTGGTTTTCATATTTAAATATTGTTATTTAAATGACTTTTAAATGAATTCAAAGAATTAACTGCTTGCGCTAAACAGCAATTAAAACACAATGTGCATAAGAAACCTTGCAAACCCTACTTTTCAATTCTTGGAGCAAGGTAATAAGTGAGAACCGCGTCGTTGTTTATGACGTAATTCACTTTCACGGGCGCGTCGGAACGCAACTCTATGTTCACTACTGTGCCCTGATCAGTGGCTTTCAGTATGTCCTGCAGGTAATCAAGCGGGAAAGTGGATTTTGACTGTTCAGAGGAAACAATATCAAAAATAGAATCGTCGTCAGTGGTTGAGTCAATATTTACTTCGCCGCCGGAACCTTTTGCAGAAAGCAAAAAAGCAGAATTTTCCACGTTCAGCAAAACATGGCTGGAAAAAAGCGCCGCGTCTTTTAAAGACTCACGGAATGCACCCGCATTTATTTTCACAGAAGAAGTAAAATCAATTTTCGGGGACGGAAGCTCTGTTGAAGAAATGTCTATGAGCGGGATATTAAAGCTCCTTGTGGACTTTTCCTTGAACTTGAGCCCAATGCGGGTTTTTCCCTCGTCAACAGTTATTGCAACTGACTCCTTTTGCCGCACACGCGAGGTAATCCGCGCAAGCTCTGAAAAATCAATGCCAAGCTTTAGCGGCGACTCAATCGAAAACTCCTTGAAAGCAGAACGCGGCAATTTAAATTCAACCATTGCAATTCCGCTCGGATCAGTTGCCCTCAACCCGATTCCGCCTTCGTCAACCTCAAATTCCCCTTCATCAATCAAATTGACTATTGCGTCAACACAACTCTTGAAAAATTTCGCGTCTTCCAAAACAATTTTCACTCAATCACCCGGATAATTAACAAACCAACGTTATTGGTTTATTACAATTTATTACCATTACAATACATAAACTTCCCATAAATAATACACAAACTTCCTTTAAATAATTGTTCTAAACTAAATGGCGTTGCAACATGGAAAGAAGTCAAAAATAGGTTGCTGAAAAAACAATATGCAAAATCAACTGCCAAACACAATCAGTTTAAACCAGCCGACGTAAGGAATGTGAAAAACTGATTTTCCGTGAATAACGGAAAAATCTGTCGGATACGCTATTCCGGGACGCTGTGAAACCGGGCCCTCTCCGCCGTTGACGCACACATCACCTGCTTTTGCTGAAAACCATTTTGTGTCTGCATCAAAAGTTACATCAAGCCTTTCAGCACAAACAGGCCTTTGAAAAATCGGAAAAAGGTCAAGGTAAGAATTATTATCGCCTTTCGTAATCACAAGTTCTTTCTCCCCGGCACGAACCTTGACAACCGCCCTGTGAATAACAGGAATCGAAGAATTAATCTGGGAATCAAAAACCACTACGTCTCCCCCGGTTGTCACGGGAACAGAACCAATGACTTTATCCCGTTTTTCGGTTTCAAAAAACACAATATCTGTGGGGTGACAAAAAAACAAGTAGCCTTGAGCAATATTCTTTGTCGTGCATTCACGAACAACTGAAAAAAACATTTTCTCGGAATCAAGCTCAACCAAAGGAGCTGAAAGGGAATCAAAATCAGTCCCCTGAAGAACAACAACATCCCCCCTGTACATGACCGGCTCCATTGAAGCGGAAAGCACAATCACACCGGGAAGATCTGTCCCCAGCAAGACACCTGCTAAAAAAAGCAAAACGTAAGCTGAAATAATTCCTGTTACCGCGTAAGCAATCCACTCCAAAGCAACAAAAAACTTGCTTGAGCCCATTTTTTCTCCAAGCACGCGGGCAATCAAACGCTCGGCGTAATAAAAGGGGTCAAAGTATTTCAGTTTGGAGCGGACAAACACCAGCGCGGAAAAAACCGGTGACAGAAAAGAAAAAACTGACTTTAAACGTGAAACAAATGAAAAGGACTGCTTCTTTACATTTTTATCCTGCTCTTTCGCCTTTTCATTTTTGTGCTTTTTCGCCCTTTTGTTACTGTGCTTTTTTGCCATCAAACCCTACCTCTTGAATCCCCTCTTGAAATTCCCGACGCAATCAGATGCGCTACACGAACCGGCTCGGGAACATTTGCATGCAAAATGGTTCTTTTAAGATAAACCCTTGCATTTGAAAGTGAAACGCCTGCGCACTGAAAAAAAATTTCTGAATCACCCGTTTTTGCGGCATGCACTTTACCTGCTGAAGCCATCGCTTCAAGGCGCTTTTCACTGCCGCTCAATCTTTTGACGGCGTCTTTAACAGCATCCATGTCAGGCGGTTTTCGAATGACCGCGATTGCAGGCAACTTTGTCATTTTTGAAAGTTCAATTATGTCCGGAATGTTAAAACCGGCAAAACTCAAGCCGTCAAGAAAAATCGCCCTGATTTGCGGTTTTTGCCTGCTGTTGTTTACAAGGCAAGCCATTTTTTCAGTTGAATCAAACCCGTCTTTTTTTACCTGACAGGACATGACCGCTTCAAGCCTTGAATTCCCGCGCAAAACCGCGCCGACAAGAAGCACGCTTTCCAAACCAGGGAAATAACAGCCGTCGTCAAAACCAACTGTGCGTATGTCTTTTTTTATCTCATACGCTTCACTGTCTTTTGCAATGCTGCACCACTCCCATTTGGAAAACCCGGCTTTAAAGCGCCTGCACTTTCTTGACAAATTCAGCTGAATCTTTTTTAATTTTTTCAATCGCGTCAATTACTGCTGACCTGGCGCTCTTTGAACCCTTGGTTTTTACGTAAAGAACTGCCTCGTCGCCCAAGGGGTGATCAACATTGCAGGCCGCAAACTCCACTGAACCATCCTCAAGCAAAGTCTTTGTAATCAGATTAGGCAAAGTGTACTTGTTTGTCTTCCTTATCTTCAACTCAATTTCACTGTTACTTTCTTTTACGACGTCAATATCCATTGACTCACCTCAAAAACCAAATAATATACTATGCAAAAACAAAAATAAACCTAACTAAAAAAATAATCACATTAAATACAAACATTGCCATAATCTGCGGAAACTTTCCTGCTATCAAGTTTTCCGCAGTAAGCGCATTTAAGCTTTGAAGGATCCCTTTTGTCCCTCTGCATCTCGTGCCTGCATCGCGGGCAATAACCTTTTACCACTCCAAGGTCAGGGAACGCGGTTGTCAAATCTACAGTGTACTCATTCAAATCTTTTATCTTCACTTTCACGATGTCTGCGACCCCGAACTCCTTTTTGGCAGAATCCACGTATCTTCTGTCTATGTCAGAAATCCTCAATATGGCAGTTACAAAATTCGGGACTTTTCTTTTACGACCCCCCCTGCTTTCAATCAAGTCAATCATGACCATTTTGTCCCTGATTAAAACAACCGATCCGAAAACAACATCTCCGGTACGCTGAAACGCCGGAAAAGACGCCTGCCCGGTCACTGTAGCTGAATGATTTGACCTGTCCAGTGAAAAATAACCGACTGACTTGGAATAAATCTTTCCGTTTTTTTCAAAAGTACCCTTTCCTGATAAAAATTCTTCTTCTGCCCCAAGCAAATCACCTGGGAAAACAAGTTTGTTGTCGTCCTGCAATAAATCACCTAATCATTAAATGGCTGCTGTTTTTAGACAAAACATCAAATCAAATATTTTTCACATTATGTGAAATCAAAAAACAGGCCTTAATTTAAAAAAAATTTTTACTTTTAAACACTGCACTAATAATATGAACCTTTTAATTAAAACACTTTGCATAAAACACGTGAAAAACAAAAAACAACCAATCATGCTATGACAAACAACCAATCATGCCTCTGATATGCGCAACAATCAAAACAGCAGCGAACTTGCCTCAATCAAGGCACTTGCTGCAAGCATAAGAACAGCTATTACAAACAAAACCAAACTGTCTTTCATCACTTCCACGAATTCGGCTCTGCGATATTTTGCAGAAGCAATGCCTGCTGAAATAATCCCCCCTGAAACCGCCGCCAAAAAATAGGCGCCTATCTCAGGCATGCCGTGAGGCATATAAAGAATAATCGCCTGCGGTATTGCAAACAAAAACGCCACAAGAGCCGCGTAAGAACCCAAGTAACTGAAAAAACTTACCTGGCTTTTTGCAAGCTCCCCCACCGCAACGCTCAAAACAGATGCATTCCAGGTTATGAGCCACACTGCCCCCGCCCCAAACAAAAACGACGTAATTATGGCAAGCAACAAAACCACAAAATTATTCCTGAAAATACCCCCTGCGCACTGGACAAACCCCCCATTGTCCCTGCTGCACGCACACGCAATATCATTTTCAGTACACGACTTGGCAACCATTATGACATCGCCTGAAAAAGACGACTTTATCCCTTTCCATGTATTGACCTGTTCCTTGAAAAACAAATCCGTTTTTTCAGAAGGCAAAACAGTGTACCAAAAAGCAAACGCAAACACAAGCGCAACAAAAAAAACCCCATATGTCTTTATTACATCAGCGTGCCTGTAAAGAAGGTGTGAATTGTCAGCGCGTGTGTCTTTTCCCTGATTCCACACAACCCACCTGTCTTTGGATTCCTCTATCCTGAACAGGTTCAAAAAAAGAGGAACACTAATTATCGTGACAAACGAAACCATCAATATGCTTGAACTTCCCGGAAACATATATCCCGCGAGCCACAAAGAAACAGATGCAAAAATAATCGTTGCAAAAAAAAGCTCGAGAGGGTTTCCTTCAGCATCCTCGGGTTTAACAAGGGATTCAAGAACCATAATTATACTAAATTAAGCAATTTATTAAAAAGTATGCCAAAACAGACCTGACTTCAAACAAACCATACGTCAATAACAGACAAATCAGCTGTTATTAACTATCAAACAACAGCACCGGCACCACCAGTCAACATTGCCAGCGCTATCAAACAACAGCACCGGCGCTATCAATCAACATCACTGGCTGACTGTTTCTTTTTCTTCTTTGAACTGACAATCAGTTCTTTCTTCTCAATGGGTTTGCCGTGGTCAGTTATCTTAACTCTGACTCCTTTTTTTTCCACGTCATCCAGGTACTTCTTCAAGACACCGCCATAGTTTTCCTTGAACCCTTGCTTGATTTCTTCCGAGTCAACCTTTCCGCCGATCTTTGAAGACACCACCTGAGCAAGCTTGGTAAGCTCCACAGGGAAAATAAGCTTGTTGGATCGGCCGTTAGCCATTTTCTTAAGGGCTTCCAGGTACATGTAAGAAATCGTCGACTCGCTCAAGTTGCTTGCTGCATCTTGTATCGCTTCTATCTCGATTTTCTTTGCCTCAGCATTCTGTTGCGCAGCAAACTTGTTTTGCTCGGCCGCCCTGAAATTGTGCATGGCATCAATCACTTCCTTTGGAAGTTTCACGTCCTGAATTTCAACCGACTCAACAAGAATCCCCCACTCGTCAGAAACCTTTGAAATCTGCCTCAACACTTCCCTGTTAATCGATTCAATGTTTTCGACGATGTCCCTGAACTCAAGGTTTCCGACAACATCCCTGACAGTGGCTTTGGTAAAAGTAATTATCGCATCGTGGTAATTAGTAACTTCAATTATAGACTTTTTCGGGTCAATAACCCTCAGATAAATAACAGTATCAATCGTCATCTTTATGTTTCCCTTGGTAAGGATTTCCTGCGGGCGAACATCAACGGTCTGCACGCGCATATTCACAATCTTGAAAGTATCAATAAAAGGAACCAGAATAATCCAACCAGGCCCCTTTGTAGCGTTATATTTTCCCATCCGGAATATCACTGCTCTTTCATACTCCGGGACTTTAAGCATGACCTGGGCCGAATTTGAATAACTCAACACAACAAAAATTATGACCAAAGCAAGGGCAACAAGAAAAAAATCAATGCCGACAAACCCGCTTGAAAGAAAAGACAAAAAAATCGCCAAGACAGCAATCACTCCGAAAAAAATCACAACGTTTTTAGCGTCAACCACAACAACCAACCTCAGACAAATTATTCAATGAACTCCAAAACAAACCAATTACCTCGTAAAACAAACCAATTGCTCCATAAATCACAAAATAAATATTTAATGCAATTAACATTATTATAACATCTATAGATATATAACTATATAATGTAAACTGTGTGAACTACCCCTTACTTTCGCAAGAGGACTTACGAAAAGGTTAAATAAAAAACAGACACAAATATATATTGCACTAAAAACAAAAATTTTTGCAAAATTTCCTCTGCTGAAGCGTGAATGAAAATGAAATACAAAAACATCCTGGTGCTCTGTATTGACAGGGACAACGACCTCGAAAGAAAAGCGGGAATAAAAGGCCCAATCACAGGCAGGAAACAAAACATCAACGCGGCTGCAAAACTTGCTCTGGCAGACCCTGAAGACAGCGACGTAAACTCAATTTTTGCCGCAGTACAGGCATACGACAAACTCAAAGAACACGCGGAAAAAATAGAAGTCGCAACCCTTACAGGACACAGGATAGTAGGTTTTGAAGCAGACATGAACATTAACGAACAACTGGATCAAGTACTTGAAAAATTCAAAGCCAACGGCGTTTACTTTGTCACAGACGGTGCGGAAGACGACGAAATAATCCCCATTGTCCAGTCAAAAGTTCCGATAATCTCAAAAAAAACAGTGGTTGTAAAACAGGAAAAAGACATTGAAAAAACATACTACAAAATAAAAGAAGCGCTCTCAGATCCACAAATATCGCTGCTGCTTTTCGGACTGCCCGGCCTGGCGTTTATCCTCTGGGCACTCATACCCGCGTTCAACCTCAACACAATCCTTGGAGCAGTCGGCTTTTACCTTTTGGTATTCAAGGGGCTCGGGGTCGAAAACACGATACTGAAAAACGTCCGGAAACTCAAAAAAAGCACTTTAATTGACAGGGTAAGCTTCCCGATGTACATCGGAATGGTGCTATTGCTTGTGTTTGCAGGAATATCAATGTTTGATTCTTTCAAAACCCTGCCGCTTGGCATGGAACTGCATCAAATGATAATCAGCGTGCTGTCAGCGGGGTACACATTGATTGGAACAGCAGCGATCATATTCTCGCTTGGAAGGATGATTGACGCGCACTACTCAAAAACAGTTTTCAAATTCAGAAAATACATCATTTCAATCCTTTCAATCATCAGCCTCTGGCTAATACTCGACGCATTCACGGGAATAGTCATGGGGGATGGAGACGCCACCTGGTTTATAATAACAATCCTTGCAAGCGTCATAATCCTTTCGGCAGGAATAAAAACAACCACCATCTTCACAAAAAAATCAAAAAACACAACCCTAAACCAAAAAACAAAACGAATCGCGGCAAAAGCGGCCAGATAAAAACAAATTTTGGTAAGGAATATGATCCCTAACCATTTAAACCCTGTTATATAATGGTAATGGCAAATCCCAAAAGCGCAGCGCCCCCTTGAGTTGCCTTTCACTCGTTATACATTAGAAGTTTCTTCCTTGAAAATGAAATTTAATTTTTGATTACCATATTCAATATCCTTTGCTAGTTGCTTAACATTTTCTGACATCCTATCATACATAAATCTGATTTTTTTCCTGGCTTTTTCTTCACCAAATTTTTCAAAATATTGCACAAAATTTTCCTCAAAAAAAGACATGGAATCCGCATCCATTAAAAGATCAGATTCAAAATCACCTCCAAACTCATGTTTTAAAACCAGATGCTTAACCTTTGAAATAAACTCTTTGTCAAAATTGTATTTTTCCAGCAATTCAACAATAATATCAGCACTTTTTTCAGAATGAATTCGTTTATGCTCTTCATAATTATCAAATTTTTCTTTTGTTTCAATATAATGATCTGTCTCATAACTTCTTTCAATATCATGAGCCAATGCAGCAATTTGGAGAGCCGAATCCGCATCTGGTTTTAATTCCAGGATCCATTTTCGGGTAGATTCAGCATGAGCTAAATCTGTTTTGACTGGCGATTTTGATATTATTTTCTTAATCTCATTTTCAAGTTCTTTTATGTTATCCATATAATAAAGTAGAAATTTTAAGTTTATCAATCTTGCAGTAAGAGCAAAAAACAATTTTGTATAACACAGGGATTTGCAAAGCGAAATCTTATATGCTTTTTCCCCGGTAATCAAATTACGGCAACTGGGAAAGACTAAAAGCAAGTCCTTTTAAATCTTTAAAGGAACTTCTTCAAGTGCTTTTTCAAGCTTTTTTATCAGTGACTTCTTTGATTTGCTGTCAGACAACACCGCTTCAAGCACTTCCAAAATGGTTTCCGCAGGCACTATCCTGATTTGCTTTTTTTGCCTGTCGTCAAGGACAACGTCCCCGAGATTGGATTTAGGTATCACGACCGTTTTTATCCCGGCTCCAAGAGCAGCCAATATCTTCATCGTGACCCCGCCGACAGGAAGCACGTCGCCCCTCACCGAAAGAGAACCGGTCATCGCAATCGATTGATTTACCGGAACACCAGTCATCGCGGAAAGAAGAGCAGTGGCAACTGACACGCTTGCAGAATCACCTTCAACACCCTCGTAGGTCTGGAGGAACTGCACGTGAATATCAAACTGGGAAATATCCTTGCCGGAAACAAGCTTCAAAAGAGCACTGACGTTTTGAACCGCCTCGTTCGCAATATCCCCGAGCTTTCCCGTGGCAATAACTTTTCCCTCGCGCTGGCTTTGAGCCGGGGCCACTTCAGACACAATCGGAAGCACTATCCCCCCGCCTTCCCTACCAATCACTGCCAAGCCGTTGACGCGGCCGACTTCCATGCCCTTAATCTTGAACACCTCATAATCTTTCTTGACGCTGATATACTTATCCGAAACCTGTTGTTCAAGCGTCTTTGCAAGCTTCATGGCTTCCTTGACGTGTCTGACATGCACAAGTTTCTTTGACTTATCCTCTTTCGCCAAGTCCCCCGCGGCCCTCACAAGACCTCCCAGGTCACGCAGCTTTAAAGTAAGCTTTCCTTTTCTTCCTGCGCGAATTCTTGCAACCCTCACAACCTCGTCAACGGCGCTCTTGCTGAAGTGAGGTATTTTCCCGTCCTTTTTGACTTCCTGCGCAATAAACTGCGCAATAAAAAACCTGTTTTCGGGAGTGTCTGCAAGGTCATTGTTCATGAAAATCTCGTAACCGTAACCGCGGATTCTCGAGCGAAGAGCAGGGTGCATGCTTTTCAGGTCTTCCATGTTTCCAGCCGCAACCAAAACAAAATCACATGGAACCGCTTCGGTGCGAACCATTGCCCCGCTTGACATCTCGCTTTGACCTGTAATGGAATATTTTTTCTCCTGCAGCGCAGTCAAAAGCTCCTGCTGGGCCTTTGGAGACAAAGCAGCCATCTCGTCAATAAACAACACTCCCTTGTTTGACTTGTGAATCATTCCCGGCTCAACCCTTGCGTGAGCAGGAGTTCCAAGTCCGCCTGAATTTGAAACTGCCACTTCCCGGGAAAAAAGGTTTCCTGTTGAAGTCGTGGCATTGTACACAAAACCGTTTTTTACTTCTTTGACTTTCTTTCCAGTGATCTCTGACTCAACCGGTTTCATATGCCACCGCCCCCCGCCTTCAAAACAGCATCGTTTGCCTGATTTGATTTTCCCTGAGATAAAAACAATGCCCTTAACCTTTCAAGCTGTTCTTCAAACAAACCCGCAAACCCGGCAGGCGCAGAAAACACCTTTGTCCCGACCACAGCATCTTTTGCCAAAACGCGTCCCTGCGGAGTCAAAATTTCGTGCTCGCAAGTGACTGAAACGGTTTTTCCTGAATCTGTCTTCAGGCAGACTATCTCCCCGGAAAAAGGCCGCCTGTTAATCACTTCCACTCTTGCAAGCTCCATTTCCCCTGAACCACTCAATCCGACAGTGTATATTTTTTCATCTTCCGGGCCCGAAGGCAACACAATTGCCTCGTAGCCATCAGGGTTTTTTTCAATCAAACCTGAGTATTTTTTTGAGAGCATCTCCCAGGCTTCTTCAAAAGAAACTTCCACAAGCGCGTTTTCAAAATTCGTTGAAATGCCTGCAAAATTTTCTTTTCCAAGGCTCATATAAAAAGTGTTTTCCCCTGAAAAACTCTGGAACGGGTCGTGGCGGACGTCCCCGAGAAGCGCTCCTGACTTGGCGCCGGTCGCTTCAATGAACGGGGCAGTTTTCTGGGTTGCATTGTCAACAAGCAGTTTTGGCGCACCGCCTTCTCCCGCTGCACCCCCCCGCATACTCATGCCCATTACAGTAACTGCTGAAAAAAGCGCGCCGACTATCAAAAACGCGGCGGCGATTATCTCTGTTATCCAGCCGAAACTAAGAGCAATCATCGGCAACATGATTGCGGCAATCAATATCACAAAACCCAAAAGGCGCTGGTTGCTCATCGCTGACGCCGCAGTAAGTCGTTCTTTTTCAACAATCTTCTTACCTTCCCCTGCCTTGACTGTCCTTACCTTTGGGTTGTTGTCAAACTCCGGGTTCGGGTAACACAACACATCCTGAAGTTCGCTCAAAGGCATGAGTTCTGCCATGGCCTGGGCGATCATGGATTTTCCGGTTCCCGGCTCTCCGATAAGCAAAACGTTTCTTCGCTGCGCTGCAGCTTTTTCAATAATATAAGATGCCTCTGTCTGGCCTATGACCTGGCCAATCAACTTTTTCGGAATCGAAATGTCTTTTGTGGACCTGAACTTTTTGCTGTATTTTTCAACCATAAAACTCACAACACTCCTGATGAACTAAAATTAACAAATTGCCGCCTGAAATATTAACAAATTTCCGCCTGAAATTTGCCATTTAATACTTGCCATTATTTAAAACGCAAAATCCATTTTTATAAGTATGTTATTGGCAATACTCTTAAGCAAATGGCACCCCAACCTACCTTTCCTTGAAGTGAAATCGCTTGAAAGCCTTGGCTATCTCGTTGAAGAAAAACACGACGAACTGACGCTAATAAAACCAAAAAAAGAAAAAGAAACAAAAAACATTAAAAAAACGCTTTCTTTGCGGCTTTCGCTTTCACACGAAATTTCTGAAAACGCAATGGTGTTTCAACAAAAAGACTTTTTCAGCGAATTTTCGGGAGTAAAACAAAAACTAATCCCTTTCATTTCAAAAAAAACAATTTGCGTCAGAGTGAAAAAAATGCAGGCATATTCAAAAGCGCAAAAAGACGACGCTGATAAAAAAACTGTTCCTGAACTTGAAAGGCAAATCGGCGGTCTGCTCTCTGAAAAAACCGACCTGAAAAACCCGGATGTTACCGTTCGGTTTTACCTTTGCAAAGACAAAATTATTGTAGGTCTTAACCCTGTTGAAGTCGACAAAACATTCCTTAAAAAACACAAGCCAACAAAACGCGCTTTCTTTCATCCGGCAACTTTGGAGCCAAAGCTTGCAAGAACCCTTGTGAACCTGACAGGGCTTGTTCCCAGGCAAACTTTGCTTGATCCGTTTTGCGGGGCAGGGGGAATACTGCTTGAAGCAGGATGCATGGGGCTGAATGTTGTAGGGATTGAAAAAGACGAAAACGTATTTGAAGGGTGCAAAAAGAATCTGGACTTTTATGAAATCAAAAATCAGCAAGTATTTTTACAGGACGCAACGCAAGCGCTTCCAAAAAAAGCAATGGTTGTTGACGCGGTTGCAACAGACGCTCCCTTTGGAAAAAGCACGCTTTTGTTCGGGGAAAAGCAAATTGAGCTGTACAAAAAAACACTGCTCAACCTGAAAAAAATATGCAATGGGAGCATTGTTTTCTCAACCAACATTGACATAACAGAACTTTCTGAATCACTTGGGTTTAAAACGCAATTCGTTGAAAAAGTATACGTGCACAAAAGCTTGACCCGAAGGATCCATGTGCTGAAACCTGTTTCAGGTAAAACTATTTCCAGTTGATCCAGTCACTCACTGTTTCATCAGACAGCACATTGCCGCCGCCTGCCTGAACAAAAACCCGAAACGATTTACCTGTCGGGGAATTAAGATTGGTTACTTTAAATTTATATGATGCTTCCGGTTTTATTTCAATCACATCGCTTTTTACCTGATCCCACACTTTGCCTTCTTCAACATCTTCCAATGCAACGTCAATTACCCCACCCTGACAGATGGGGTCTTACAGTAAGGATAAAAGGGATATGCCTTAAATCAAGCATTGCAAATGTTTATTAAATTAAAACCATTTGAATAAATTATTGATATCATGGACAACACCACAAGTGACAAAATAAAAGAATTGCTGAAAACCAGCAAACAGGTCATTCAAGACTGTTCCCTGCCAAACGGTGCAATAATCGCTGCAAATTCCACTAAACCTTATGCTCCAAAAGAAGCAAAATATTACAAGTTTGTCTGGCCAAGAGACGCAATGTACACCTGCATGGCCGCAGACATACTTGGAATAAATATTGCGGAAAAATTTTTCAAATGGTGCATGAAAGCAGAAGGGTGGCAAAAAACAGGTTTGTTTTATGAAAAATACTTCATCAACGGAAAAAAAGCCCTGCATCATTTTCAACCGGATCAAACCGGAAGCGTCCTAATGGCTGTGTTCGAGCATTGCAAAAACAACAAAAATGATTACAAAAAATTTCAAAAACTCATTGAAAAATCAGCAAACGGATTATGCAATGTCTGGAAAAAAGACCATTTTACGCCGGTAACACAAGATCTATGGGAAGAACGGCTTTGTTTTCCCGACCTCAAAGAAAACTTCACTTATTCACTTGCCATTTGTTCCAGGGGGCTGAGTTGCGCAAACAAGCTTATTCCAAACAAAAAATGGCAAAAAACATCAAACGAAATGAAAACCGTTTTACTGAAAAACTTCAAAAATGAATTCTATCGCTCTTTTGGAAAAATGAACGACACACGAATCGATGCCTCGCTGCTGGGCCTGGTGTGGCCGTCAGGAACAGTTGACGCAGACGACACACGGATCAAAAAAACAATAAAACTCATCGAGGAAAAACTCAGCGACAACCTTGGCATCCACAGGTACGAACACGACGAATACGACGGGTGGATGTACAACAAAACCACGCACAGAAAAAAAGGAGGCGGTTACTGGCCTCTCTTGAATTTTTGGCTGACCATCTGCTATCTCGAACAAGGCAACAACGAAAAAGCACTGAAATACCACAACAAGGTTCTTGAAGACATCAAAAATAAAAAATTCATTCCGGAACAAATATTCAACAACGACATACAAAAAAGCGTTTGTCCCCTTTGCTGGTCTCATTCAATGTTTGTCATCGCTTCAAAAAAACTAAAGCATATCTGACTATCCACATAAAACAAACATCTTGTTGATTGATACAATCATTGTGACTAAAACGCAAAGACAACTTGCACTTTCTTTTTATCTTCAAAAAAAGCACTGCAATTACAATCAAACATTCTTCTTTTTCAATCTGGATATCGTCAAACTTAAATTTTCAGCGGAAATCAAAGCCCAATCATCATTGACTTCAAAGCCCTGGTCTTTATACCAACTCAAAGGAAATTCAGTTTTTTTAAATGTAATCTTATCAAAACTTACAACATCATACTTTTCTAAAGCAATCAAATACAACTTTTCCGAAAGCTCAGTTCCAATGCCTCTTTTCTGAAAATCCGGATGGACAAAAATTTCCCCATCAAACAAATGGTTCCCGTTCCACCACGGTTTTATCGCTGCAAAAAACGCACCCACAACAACCCCTCCGCATTCAGCAACAAATGCAATACTGGGTTGCCTTTCCAACAGATAAGACAAAAAAGTTTTTGCAGTATCAACACTCCAACGTTCACCGACATCAAAAACAGTGTAAACCTCAACATAAATCTCTGCAAGACACTGCAAATCACTTTTTTGAACAGGCCTTAAACTGATTGCCATGCAATCTGTATGTTTTGCAAAATATAAAAAGAATTAGTGCCCGGACAATCAACCAATCAAACAAGCGATCATTTGAATCTGAAATTTACTGATTGAATGCTGCCTTTAAGCTTTTCAATACTTCATCATAATTGCCCTGGTCGAAATACAAGACAACATCTGCTTCATCTTTTGCCGCTTTCTCAAATTTTTCCTTCCTGATATCCTTATAGAAATCAACCCACCTGTGGTTGCTGTTTAACCTGTTTCTTTTCTTCAGCCTGTCCAGTACCTGCTCTTCTTCCAGCCCGCATTCGATAATGACAGTGGTTATTTTACCGAAGCAATCTCCGCTAAATCCAGATACTTTTTACGGGCTTTTCTCTCTATCCCTGCCCCGTCCACCAGCACAGATTCGCCTTGCGACAACAACTCTTTAACTAACGCCATCCTAAATGCAGATACGGTCTTATTTGCGGAGATTATTTTTGAATTAGGATAAGAATAATGGGCGTCTGAATAAAATTTAATGCTTGAAATCAAAAAATCCCTGACATCATCACCGTTAACCTTGTTCAGGTCAAATTCCCGCAGCAGTTTTCTTGAAAGGACTGTTTTGCCTGAAGCATTGTGCCCGGAAATAAGTATCAAGAACTGTTTTGTCATAGCATGCACCTGTTCTGCCACCCAGCATCTACTGTTTTCTTTTATCTATTGTTTTCTTTTCTTTAAAAAGACACAACCGGCAATCAAAATAACCGCAACGGCAAAAACACCATAATACAGGTAATCCGATTCTGCCGCATCTTCATCCTGACCTTTAACCGCATCTTCCAGAATTTCGATATCTGACAAAAAATAACCTGCAAACGATTCATCGCCCTGGAAATGAATCTTCGTCTTAATTTTTTGCCCCTTTAAAATCGGGTTACTGCGCGATAAAATTCCAATCGTGATTAAAATTTTTTGTTCATATCTATTCTCCTGCTTTTTTCAAAGCAAGTTCCTTAATGGTCTCGTATGTCTGGAATTCAGGAGCAAGAGAATCATAATTTTTAGACATGCCGAACGAGAGCATTTCTGCATGCTGTCCCATGAACCCGCCGTGAACCGGGTAAACAAAAACCATGTCCAGTTCATTGAAAAAATTATCCGCATATTCCAGGAATTCATTCTGCTGTGCAGGGGTCATCTTTTGGCTAAAGGCCGCTATCGGCAACTTGTCGTTCCCGACATCAATAAACACAAAAACAGGTATGTCTTTGCTTAATTTTTTCTCAATCCCCTCAACCTGAAGCTTTATATTGTTCCATTTGCCTGAATCCAATGTTCTATTTAACACTTCTTCAGATGAAGGTGTCGCAGTCACAAAATCAACATTCGGCGGAAAATAAGAAAATTCAGCAAAAGTACGCCAGGTCCCGACATAAACCTGTTTATCTTTTGATTTGCCGTATTTATGAATCTCATCAACAACTTTTGACGAAGCTTCAAATGACTCTTTTACTGCCGCGTGCCCAGGATAAGATTTTTCAATGATGTTTGCCTGCTTGAACAGCATATCAATCCACATAATATCCGCCCCGCAGTCAATCTGTTTTTTCGCCCAGCTCAAAAAAAGTTCCTGAAATTTTTCATTAGTCATATCCGGAAAGTAAGCCGGGGCATTTTCCGGATCATAATCCTGAGGGCATTCAATTCCCGAATCAATCCAATTCCATGATTTGGTAAGCTTACATTGTGTTTCTTCCTTGGAAACACCCAGATTCCATTTTTCCGGATTAAAGGCCATTTCCCATGTTTCGGTTTGTTTAAATATCTTGTCAGTTATGGGATTTCTTTCAAGTTTGTTGAGACGCTGAGTGGTTACAGCACCTGTAAATAATATATGTGGAATATCTGCTTTTATTTTTTCCGTGGCATCTTTTAATTGCTGATAAGTGTATCCTCTTATTTCAGCTTCTTTTACATATTCATCAGGAAATTCCAAAGATACCGCTAAATCAGGTGATTCAGGCACAGGATTCCATCTCCAAAATCCCCTGAATACCATATCTGTCTTCGTTTCTTCAAATATGGCAGATACTTCATCAATACTCCTGCTAATCACATCTCCATCAGTTACGGTCTGATAAAAAGAAGCGACTCTGATGTTTTCCAGATTAGATTGTCTGCAATCATCATCATTTGCTATGGTGCATCCAACAGGACATATTCCGTCGCCTGAAACACAGCAATCTTCCGGGCAGTTATAGCCGTCTTCTCCCTGTTCGCAGATTTGATTGCCACAGACAGGTTCATCTTCCCCTGCTTTTTTCAAAGCAAGTTCCTTAATAGTCTCGTAAGTGCCAAATTCAGGGGCAAGGGAATCATAAACTCTAAATCCAGGGGGAAATTCCTTTGAAAAAGAAAGTATTTTTGCATTATTTCCCATCCACCCCCCATGAATCGGGTAAATAAAATTAATTTCCTTTTTTTGAAAAAATTCATCCGCAGTTCTTAGAAATTGCCCTTGTTCTCGCGGTGTCAATTTTTGGCTAAATACAGCTAAAGGATTATCGTCACGCATGCTCCAGTCTATAAAAGCAAAAATAGGAATATCCCCTGCTTTTTCTTTTATCATACTCCATTTTTCGCTATCAAGGGTTTTGTCCAGTATCTCCTCGCCGTCAGGTGTAAAAGTAATGAAATCAAGATCAGGGAATGGACAATCGTGCATAATCGGAAAGTGGCCCCATGACCCGACATAAATAGGTTTATTGTATTTTGATAAACCATATAAACGAATCTGTTCAGCTATTTTAGATAAGCTGGAAGTGTATTCATCTATTAAAGGATCGCTTGGATCCAAAATATCTCCGGCTATTAAAATAGTCAAAATACCATATGGGCCATCAATCCATATAGCGTCAACTCCGGAATCTATTTGTTTTTTTGCAAGATTAAGAATATGTTTTTGAAAATCATGGCTTGTCAAGTCAGGTATATATTCAATTTCCCCAGCAGAACGATTATGCAATATATCCCTCAACTGCTCCAAAGTCATATCCAATCCATACTTTGATGGATCAAAAGCCATCTTTTTAACTGTTTCCCTGTCCAGAGGATTGCCTGTTAACGGATCGCTATCCTTTTCATGGAAATACTGAAGTCCAAGCGACCCGCAGAATATCACATCAGGCATTTTCTTTTTTATCTCTTTTATCGATTCTCCCAATTGGCTGTAGCTATACCCATTTTTATCTTCCTCAAAGCATGGTGTTTTCCATTTCCAGAATCCCCTAAAGATAAAATCTGTTTTTGTTTCAGCAAGTATATTGACAACATCATCAATATCCCTATTGATTACTTCACCGTCAGTTATCCTCTCATAAAGCGAAGCAACCTTAACATCAGAAAGTTCTTTTGACCCACCCACCGGGCAAACACATTTGCCATTGTCGCAATAAGCCCCTTCGCATCGCACAAGTTTGCAATCCGCGTCTGTTTCGCAAGCTCCAAATTCTGGTTTTTCTCTAATTTTCATCAATATAAAAACTGACAAAATAAGCAAAATCAAAATTCCGATTGTAATCAAGATTTTTTTGCCCACCATAATTTAACCACACCCATTACTTTAAAATCAATACTCTTGACCCGTAAGCGGGAACCGAAATCCTGAAATCTGCCGGGTCTGCGACCGTGAAGGTTTCGCCTGAGAGTTCGTCTTTTAATTTATCCCTTTTTTTGAAAGGAATATCCAAAATGCTTGTTGCCTGCTTGTCGTTGAAATTTATCACAACCACAACATTTTCATCCTCGTAGGTTCTGGAATATGCATAAGTGTTATCTCCGGATTTCCAGACGTTTTCTAGGGTGCCATATTTTAGGGCGTTGTTGTTGTTTCTTATGTTCAGAACTTTTTTCCAATGGGAACGCCTAATATTTACGGGATACTTTATAGATTGTATATTGAGCTCATCCAACATTTCAGATGGTGGTTCCTCTATAATTTCGAATTGTGATACTTTAGGCACACCTGGGATTGTAGAAAGAAGTGTAACAGTAAGGAGATATTTGGGATCATTTAAGATGAAGTTTATAATAGAATGACCAAATAGATTCCAATTTCTCAACATACGGTAACGTGTTCTATTATAATTAATAGGTTCATTCTTAAACCATAAAACGAAATCTTTTGAATTGAGATTATTTGTTATTACCTGTTCATTAATCAATTTAATAAAAAGATAATCTTCACTTATCTCTGCAATTTCGTCCATCTCAGTGGAGGTGCGATAATAAGGATATTTACATGCCCAATCCGATGCATGCGGATTTGTGGAGATGCCTTCAGAGGTATAAATCTGATTAGGTTTTGTAAGTTTTCTTAATTCTCTATATAAATCCATTGGGGAATAATCACCAAATATAACCGGGTCGGGACATGTTTCCTTATTGCAAATATGCCAGGTCGTATCTTCCGCAAAACAGGGATTAATGGCTGGATGATCTATTCTCATCCCATCAAATCCACGTTTGTTTATTTCTTTATCGTATAATTCCTTAAATATCTTTATAACATCCTCATTTTTTGGATTAATGAATAGTCCGTGCCCTGAAAATTCACAGGCATATTCTCCATCTAAATTTTTTATCAGAATATCTTTTTCTTTATTGGCAACCTGATATTGATACAAAAATCCCCCAACCCTATCTCTATCATAGTCAATTCCTGTAGACCATGAAGCAACTCTCCCCTGACATGCAGGCAATTGGGGTGCAGTGGTTGCTGTCTCAAACATTGTTATCACTTTTAGTCCATTGCTATGGGCTTCGGTAAGAAATGTGGAAAGTTCTGCCTCAGTTCCTCTTGCAGGATCAAGATTATCATAATTACTTATCTGCCATCGAAATCCCGGTGTCTTAGAATTACAATGTTCCCATATAGGTGTAAGTTCAATAAGATTTACTCCAGTATCCTTGAGGATTGAAACAATATCGTTAAGTTCTTCAAATGTCGCAGTTTTCACGACCAATTCTTCACAAAATGTAGCACCCTCTCGTATCCAGCAATCCCCATCATCGTTGTCTGTTAAGCCGTCGCCGTCGTTGTCAATCCCGTCTGTGCAGATTGTTTCTACTTTGACTTCCGGTGTTTTGCAGTCATCATCATTTGCGGGGGTGCAACCTGTCAGACATTTATTGTCTCCTGAAATGCAACAATCTTTTGGGCAGTTAAAACCGTCTTCTCCTGTTTCGCAGATATTGTTGCCGCATTCCGTTGATATGATTGTCGTGGTTGTTGTAAGTTTGGGTTTCTGTATGCATCCTGCCAACAGGATAACTGCTATTGCAACTATTCCTACTCCAATCAAGATTTTTCTATCCATAATATAACCATCCGTATAATACTGTGATTATAATACTGTAATTATTATCCACCCATAATAATTATCCACCCATAATAATTATCCATCCATAATAATTATCCATCCATAATAATTATCCACCCATAAAACTTAGTTTGCACACACTACTTCAACATGGTTTCAACCGTCGCATCTGCAAAAATCTTCATCGTGTCAAATATTTTCAGTTTACCGTGTTCCAGGATAAGCAACTGCAAATCAGTGCACGCCAAAACAACACAGTCAACATCTTCACTTTCAAAACCAGTAATAATCCCAATCAACTCTTTGCGGTCCCTGTTATTTTGCTGCCCGGTAACCAGATTGTGAATGACTTTACCCATTTTTGCCTGCTGGAAATCATCAGGAGCCGCAAACCCGATGTTGTTTTTCTCAAACGCATTTTCATACAACTTGTTTTTGATAGTTGCTGAAGTTGAAACAAGCCCGACTTTGTTCATCTTGTTTTCCTTCAAAAACTTTACTGTCTCCTCAATTATGCTCAAAACCGGAACACCAACCGATTCACGTATTTCTTCAATGAAAACATGCAAGGAATTGCAGGGCATCACAACAAAATCAACACCGCTTTCTTCAAGCCTTTAAGCCTCGCGCGTCAAAAAAGGCAAACATCTTTCAATGCCGAAATTTCTTAAAATTGCATCTTCTTCAATTTCATACGGCAACGGAACACTTGAAATAAAAATTGGGAGCCGGTTGATTTTGTTTTTTTTTCTGGCAGGAAAAAACAAGATCCAGATAAAACTCGGAAGTGGTTTCCGGTCCGAGCCCGCCGATTACACCAACAGTTCTCATACCTATTAAAATGCTTTTTCTTTTATATATATATATTTTTGAAAAAATTTTTGATTGTCTTTAGCTGCATGAAAACAAAAAATGTTGCATAGCGCTTAATAAAAAATAATTACCTTTTAAGCAATTTTTCTGTTAATTTTTCCGGTTCAAATGCCTCTTTCAAATAACCGGCTACTTCTTTAGAATCAAAACCCCTGCATGAAAACAAATCAAAATACAAAGATCCCTTGAACGGATAAGTATGAACGCTCACGTGGCTGTCAGATATTATCACAAACCCCGTAACACCGCTTTCTTCTCTGTCCCCGTGCTCGTAATACAGCACACACGGTTTTGTTATCGCTTTCATTTTCACGATCTTTACCAAGTCAACAAGAGTGTTCTCAATAAACTTTTCATCTGAAAGCCCGCTTAAATTCCTGCATTCCTTCAAATCAACCGTTAAATGATGTCCATCTTTCATTCCAATGCCTTTTGTTTTTTTAATCTCTTTGACTTTTAATATTCTAATTTTTTAAACACACCCTAATTACAAACAACAAACTAAAAAACACCAAAGTCATTTAAGATAAAAGTCATTTAAAATAATATACAATAACAGATTTCATAAATATACAATAAACGATGTGATCATATGAACGGAGCAAAAAGCGCAGTGGAAAAATGCCTTGCAATAAAAAAAGGTGAAGAAATACTCATAATCACAGATGAGAAAAAAATAAGGATAGCAACCCTTCTTGCAGACGAATGCATAAAAATCGGTGCGAAAGTAACAACTGTGTTCCTGCAGAAAACACAGCGACCGCTTACAGAAATCCCAAAATGCATTGAAAAAGCGGCAATTGCATGCGATGTCGCAATGACTCCATTTTCAAGCTTTCACGAAGAAGGGACATTTCGATTCAGGCTAATCAAACTGCTTGCGGAAAACAATGCACGGGTCGCGCACATGCCAAACATCCCCTTGTCGGCAATTGAATCCGGGGCAATCGGAGCTGATTTCAAAGAGATAAAAAAAGCAAGTGAAAAAATCACTGAAAAACTCAAAGGCTCGGATGAAATAACAATTGTTTCAGGAAAAAACAAAAAACTCACCTTTTCAATCAAAAACGCAAAAACACTAATTGACGACGGGAACCTCACAAAACCCGGAAACTGGGGAAACCTTCCCGCAGGAGAAGCATTTTTAGTCCCTGTTCCTGAAACAGGCAACGGTGAATTTGAATGCAATGTCACCGCCGGCGGAATCGGAAAAATAATGACCCCGATCACACTGGTTTTTGAAAACGGAAAGATTGTAAAAATAAACGGAAAAAGCAGTCAAGCAGACAAAATCAGAAACGCAATCAAAAACGCGACCGGGGGAAAAGACATCTTGTGCGAGTTCGGAATCGGCACAAACCCGTTTGCGAAACAATGCGGAAACACGCTCGTAGACGAAAAACTAATGGGCACCTGCCACATCGCAGTCGGGGAAAACACCGGGTTCGGGGGGAACAACAGCTCAAGCATACACATTGACTTTGTCACAAGCAACCCAAAATTTTTTTCAGGAGAAAAAGAACTTGACTTAAATGTGCAAAATGATTAATCGGGCGTGAATCTTACTGGTTTCAGTTAACTAAAAATTCTTTGATCTGCTTGAACAAATTTTTTCTGTCTTCCTTCTTTTTAAAATTGTGGTCCCCGTCAATTTTCACATACTTCGCGTTCTTCAGATGCTCATACTCTTCATAGTACTTGTCTGCAAGAACTTCGTCTTGATTGGGCTTGAAAAGGATCAGATCAGTTTTTGAGCCCAACTCCTCGACATACTCAACAGGTTCAAACTGCCTTAAAGTGCGCCAGAAATCACGACCCATCACCTGAACAACACCACTTGTTCTCGGGTAAAAAGTCAGCCTGTCCTCGTTTATCCTGCCGCCGTTTGACACGATCCTTTTTTTCAGCTGGTCTATTATGAACCCCGTGTCTGAATTTGGAATGGACGTAAAAACCGTTTTCTTAATCATGAAAGGCGAAAGCAATAAAACGACAAAAGCCCCAAGGGAATGCGCAATTATGTTGATATTTTTTCCCTTGTAAGTTTTCTGGCATACCTTATCACAAAATCAACGTCACCTGCCGCCTTCTGAAACTGGAACTCGTAATCTTCACCTTCGCTTTTCCCGTAACCGGACAAGTCAAACCTTATCGTCAAAAAATCATCTTTCAGGTAACCCGAAAGATCCAAAAAAGAATCAAACCCCTCGTTTTTATCAGTCCCGTAGCCGTGGACAAAAACTATGACATCACTTGCCGCCTCACCCCCTCAATCAAGACATCAAGGTTTTCCCCGAAAATGTTTTTAATGGTTGTTTTCATGCAGTAAATCTGAAAAAAAGACTATAAATGGATTTGGTTTTGATTACCCTTTCATGCGAAAACCCGCGGCAAAACCGCAAAAAAAGCAATAATCATACATTTAATCAGTTTTTTGTAAAACTTTTTTGCGCAAACATCATTTCAGCCTTGAAATGTACATGGGAGTAGTCAAAAAATTATCTATTATTTGAATAACAAAAAAGACAAACGTGTTAAAAAGCTGATATTTTTAGCGCCGGTAAATGACATTAAAATACCTATTTTAGCAATATTCGGTTCAGAAGATAACTACCAATTTGAACCCAAAGAAAAGCTGGAACTGTTAAAAAACATCATTAAATGCGACACCTATTTAATCCAAAACTCAAATCATTGGTTTACTTCTCATGAAAACGAATTAACAAAAAAAGTTTTAAATTGGGTAATATAACAAGGAATACTTACAAAGAAAACAACACCCTTCTTTTTCTTAAACTCCTGCCAAAAAAAGTTAACTTAAAAAATAACCGTGAGGTTATATTTTTAGTAACTTGGTGAAAACAAAAACATTAACGCAAAATCTGATTTTTTCACTTCAGAAACCCCTGATAAAACATCAACACACAAACAGGGTCAAATCACCCGAACAATCAAAGGCAGGAATAAAATGGAATCAAACACAGCAAACATACCAAACACAACAGACCTATCAGCTCAAATACACGACCTGGTTCAAAAAACCGCGCAATACGCCCAAACCGGCCCGCAAATCACATACTGCGACGTGCGGGGCGTGATCGGAGAAAGCAACACACTTTCAATGAGCGACAGCGAAGGAAAAACCGATTCCACAAACGGAATCGGAATAGGGATTCGCGTGCTTGCAGACGGAGCGTGGGGATACACTTCTTCAACGCAACTTGATGCGGCAAAACTCAAGGGGAAAGTAGACCAGGCACTCAAAATCGCGCTTGGATTATCACATGCGAAAAAAGACAAGGCGACTGTCCGGGAACTTGACCCGGTGATCAGAAGCCACAAAACAAAATACAAAATCAATCCCCTTGAAGTTGACATGAAAGAAAAACACGAAATACTGACTCACATGTTTGACTGCTGCGAACACGAGGAAATAATCCACAATCAGGCGAGGATCAGCGCGGGACAAACAAGCAAATGGTTTGCAAACACAGAAGGAAGCCTCATTGAAACCCAGGCTACAAAAACCATAATCTCGCTTTCAGCAGTGTCGCACAGGGACGGGAAAACATCAATGAACTACGACGTCAAAGCCGGAATCGCCGGATTCGAATTCATAAAAAACCTTGACATCGAAAAATTCGCAAAAGGAATATATACAAAAGCAGTGGATTTCCTCGACGCAAAACCGTTCAAAGGCGGTGCAATGGACGTTGTCCTGTCCCCCTCGGTCGGAGGCACCCTTGTCCACGAAGTATTCGGCCACGCAGCAGAAGCCGACTGGGTAACAAACGGAAGGTCCCTTCTCAAAGACAAACTCAACACACCCATCGGAAGCGAAATGGTCACAATCTGCGACGACGGCTCAATGAGCAACTCATGGGGGAGCATTTACTTTGACGACGAAGGAATCCAAAACAAAAACCAGGTACTGGTTGAAAACGGAATGCTAAAAGGATACATGCACTCGCGCGAAACAGCCTGCAAAATGGGTGTCCCTGAAACCGGAAACGGGCGGGCGCAAGACTACAACCACAGAGTGATACCTCGGATGACAAACACATACCTCAAAAAAGGGGACTTTGAAGTTGATGAAATGATTGAAGGGATAAAAAACGGCATAATCGTCGACAAATACACCTGCGCCCTTGAAGACCCTGCGGGAGGAAGCTTTGAGCTCAAGACTCTCGGGGGATATGTCATAAAAAACGGAAAAACGGAAACGCCGATTGCAAGAACAACCCTTTCAAGCCCTTCATTCATAGACACATTCAACAATATTGACGCGCTCTCAAAAAACATGAGCAAAGACAACATCGGGATGTGCGGGAAAGGACACGAGGACTGGGTGCCTGTCGGAAACCCGTCGCCGTTCATAAGGATACGGAACCTCATAGTCAACGGGGGTGATTCATGATGTTTGAAGAAATACTCAAAAGCGGGAACTGCGAAGTGTACTCAAGCAACGTCAGGGTTGCCGACGCAAACCTTGACAACGACGTCAACGCGTTAAGGTCAACAAACGAAAGCGGGTACTCAATCCGCGTTCTTGAAAACCTCAAAATAGGCAATGCATCTTCAAACGATTTTTCTGTTCAAAGCATCCGAAACACCCTTGAAACCGCAAAAAAACTAAGCGGTTTCGGAAAAGAAATCCCAAAAAACTTTTCATTTTGCGACACCGGCAAAAAATCAGACGCAAAACAAAACTTTGACAACCTACTCTCAACACAACTCGACGAATGCTGCAGCAAGCTCGCGGAAATCACCCTGCAGAAAGCAAGCGATCAAAACGTGAAAATCACGAACTGTTCCATCAAAACAATTCAAGTGGACTTTCGCGTGCAAAACAGCCTTGGAATCGACAAGCAGGAAAAAGGAACCTTCGTGGTTGCGGCAATCGACTCAAAAGCAAACACAAACAAACCCTTGGCAGAACTTTCATCAACGTTTTCCTCAAGAATTCTTGACGAAAAAGAATACGAAAAATGGGTTTCTGAAAGGTTTGAGCTCACAAAACTGTTTGTTGAGCCGAAAAAAATTGAATCCGGAAAATACCCGCTTTTGATTGAACCTGGAGTGTTCTCGCCGCTTATCGCAGACACTGTCGGGTACTGGGCAAGCGGAAAATCACGCGTTGACAAAATAAGCTTTTTTGAAGGCAAAAAAAACCAGCAGGTATTCTCGGAAAAACTGTCAATCACAGACGACGCACTGTTTGAGAACGCCCCTTCCACAAGCTCGATTGACATGGAAGGAAACCCCACGAGGCAAACTGAAATCATAAAAAACGGAACTTTCAATTCTTTTTTCTATGACCAGCTTTACGCAAGCTACTTTGACGAACAGGCAACAGGAAACGCAAAAAAGCAATCCGGAATGGGCGGGGAAAAAATTTATTCAAGCTCCACATTTTGCGGCTCAAACAACCTCGTGGTTGAACGCGGAAGTCACTCAATTGAAGAACTAAAGCAGGACTTTGAAGGAATAATCATTGAAGGCGCGGGTCTTCCGATGGCTGACAGCGAAACAGGAGAATTCGGGTTTGAAATCCGAAACGGCCTGCTTTCAAAAAACAAAGAACTTACCCCCGTGCGCTACGGGATATTTGCAGGAAACGTCAAGGCAATACTCAACCAAATCAGCGCGTTTTCAAAAGAAAGAGACACCGTTCCAGACGAACGCACGGCTGAATTCAACAGTTCCTGCGTGTGCCCGTGGGCAAAACTTGAAAACCAGACAATTGTCGGCGGGAAATAAAAACAAAAAGAACTACTTCTTGGCAGGTTTTTCTGCCCCTTCTTTGTTTTTCTGTTCAGCGGCAGGTTTTTTTTCCTTTCCCTTGTTTTTCTGTCCGGCGACAGGCCTGCTTTTCCTGCCGGAGTTTTTTGACTCAAACTCCTTTTTGAAACCAAGCAATTCTTTTTTCGCGCGTTCGCGAAGACTCAAGCTGCTTGCGCAGATTTCAAAAAAAAGATCCTCAAAAGCAAAAAGGGACTTGAAAACCGGCTCGTACTGGAGGGGATTTTCCACCTGAAACTCCTCCAAAACACCTTGTTTTGAAACACGCCCTTTGGAAATTATTGCCTGGTGAACCTGTTTATTGTCTTTCGGGTTATAAACTGCACTTAAAATGTCACCTGCTGTTTTTCCTTTTGCAAGCTCGTCCTGCGACAGCTTAAAAAAAAGAACCCGAATCACATCATCTTCCCCGCCGCGAAAATAATAAGCAACCTGACCAAGGCCCCTGAAAGAAACCTTTGTTTTGTGTTGGGGGTCCTCAAAAAAATTCACCAAAGAACCTAAAAGAACTGTTATCTGCCTGCGGCCTGCTTCATCCAGATCAAAAACTTTCGGAATCAGCTTTTTGAACGACGGGTCGTCAGTAAAATACTTCTTGTCTTTGCTGATGTGAAGAACTTCTTTTGGCTGCTTACTGCCAAAAAACCTGTTAAAAAATTTGAATGCCATAAACAAAGTATGCAAAAACAAGTATATATTTTTGACTGGTTCCGGATCTTGATTGATCATATATTTTTGACTGGTTCCGGATCTTGATTGATCATATATTTTTGACTGGTTCCGGATCTTGATTGATCATATATTTTTGAC